>NZ_MTPV01000028.1:0-126065 GCF_002009585.1 Arthrobacter sp. SRS-W-1-2016
TGAGAAGCTCTCGCGCAGAGCTCCGACACCAAATAGCCAACGAGCGGTAAGTGCTGCAGCACCAGCTCGTTGCGTTCATCGCGATTCAAAATTAGTCCCCCCATGAGACCCGTTTATTGAGTTGCAAAAGCCTGGTTCCAGGGGCTTCATGGGCCAGCTGCTGAGACGGTACAGCGTGCCGAAGATTACATGGACCAGACATGTATTCAGTGAACATACCATCTGAAAAATAACAATGCGTGTACGCTCATGAAAAAGATACAAATCGGGCCTCGGAAAACACGTTTTCGCAGGCCGAACCGGGGAATGGGGAACCGTGGGGGCGGACGAGCTATCAGCGATGCTGTGGCGTGAGCGGAGACAGCTGGAACTGCTGTTGTACCGACTCGAAACACAGTTGCTGCACGTCCGGGCAGGCAATTGGCATTGGCTGAAATTCACTGCCGCCGACGTGGAAAAGGTCCTGGAAAACCTCCGGTTCGACACGCTTGCCCGGAACATCGAGTCGTCTGCACTGGCCATTGAATGGCGCCTGTCGGCCAACGCAACGCTGCCCATGATTGCCTCAGTGGCGCCGTCCGGAATCTGGCCGGAACTGCTCCATGAACACCACCATGGCCTGGTCCGTCTGCTCAAGCAGGTCGAATCAACCGCGGCCGCCAATGTCGAAGCCCTCCGGATGGGGCCACAAGGCGCCGGGGTCCAGGGGCTTGGCTTAGTACAGCCGGGCGACAGCATGGCGCCGGGAGTGCCGGAAGCAGTGGCGCACGCCGGCACCGTGGATGACGTGACACTCCTTGCCGAAAGCGCCAACATCGAGCGGGCCCTGGCCGTGACGAGGGATTGCTCGCTGCCGCTCCTCGCAGAGTTCCTGGGCTTGGCTTAAGACCCGGCCTCTTCCTTGGGGGGCTTCCGCACGGGCGGACGCAGCCCGGCAACGAGCTCCTCGGCGTCGGGGCCGGCCTGGGCAGCAGCGAGGTTGGCCGCGGCGATCGCCTCAACCACTTCGCGACGTTGGATGGACACCCCGCGGGGCGCCTCGATCCCGATCCGCACGCCGTCGCCGCGGCCCTCCATGACGGTGATGACGATGTCCCCACCAATCATGATCTGTTCGCCCGGCTTGCGTGTCAGTACCAGCATGCTCTCAATCTACCTTTCCAAGCACCGCAACGCGGGCGGGCTTGCCGTCCACCCACCCGATGGGTAGGCCGAGTCCGTTGACCGTCTCGGGACTTCCGGTCTCCGACGCGCCGAAAACGGCAAGCGCGTCGACACGGACGCGCTCGGCGGCCAGGGCTGCGGAGAGCGCCCGCACCCAGGATGCCGTGTCTTCAGCCTTCCGCCCGGCGTCGACAACCAGCCACAACTGGTCTGCCGCGAGGGTGGCGATGTCCGCCGCACGCGTCACGGCTTCGCCTTGCCTGCCGAGCCCGTAGGCCACCAGTACGGTTTGGCCGGTGACGACCGCCTGGGCACGGGCCGCCGTCGCGCCCTGGCGCCCCGTCACATGGAGGTGCCCGAAAGCGGTCAGGGCTCCGGCCGTCCGGACGTCGAAGCCGCCCCCAGCGATGGACAATTCCAGTGCTGTCCCCAAGGCGTCGTCGCCGAGGCCAAGCAGGATGACGAGGTTGCCGCTGCCGGCCAATGGCACCGGCACGGCGGCCGGAGGGGTCGCTGGAACGGCGTGCCCGACCACGGCGTGCGGCAACGCAGTCAGCGCGCCTTGCGTTGGTGCTCCGGACGCCGGCACCCGGAATTCGTTGCCCAGTTGCTCCAATATCCCGGCGAAATCCGGGGAGGCAGTAGAAACTGCCTCCGGCCGGTGCATGTCCATCTCGGCCGCGTCGGCCTGCTCCAGGAGCGCGGCGATCGCGGGCCCCTGCAACGCGTGCGCCTCCCCGGCAGCGTGCACCTCCCCGCCCGCTTGCGCCTCCCAACTGACTCGCAGTTGTCGTCGTTCTGGGCCCTCAGAACGACAACTATTGCCAGCTAGTTGGGATGGAACCTCGATGGTGGCCTCGTAGCGATTGGCTGCGAAGAGTCCGGCGATCCCCGGGTTGGTGACTTTCTCGGCTGAGACGATCCGCGCGCCGGGCCCGTATTGCTGCTCGGCCTTCACCCGGATGTCGTCCAGGGACGTGCCCTTAAGCTTGTATTGCTTCGGCATTGCGGACCACCCCCACGGTCTCGATCTGGATGTTCGCGGACGTTACTTCACGGTAGGACAACACGGGAACGCCGCCGTCGGGAGCTGCCACGAGGCGCCGGACCGCCGGCCGCAGCGCCGGAGCGCACACCAGAACGGCCTGCCGTCCGGCATTCGCCGCGGTCTCCACCGAAGCCTGCACGGAGGCCAGGACAGCGTCCAGGCGAGCCTGGCTCATGACAATCTGGGTACCCCCTTCGGCCGGGCGCATGTCTTCGAGCATGGACTGTTCCAGGAGCGGATCGATCATGATCACATTGAGCATCGTGCCGTCCAGGAACTTGGCTGCGAGCGCGGGACCGAGGGATTGCCGGGCGGTTTCGATCAGGGCCTCGGGCTCGGTGGAAACCTTGGCACGCAAGGCAAGGGCCTCGTAAATGCGGGGAAGATCGTTGATGGGGACCTGTTCTTCGAGAAGGCCCTGCAGCACGCGCTGCACCTCGGCGAGGGACATCAGCCCGGGAATGAGTTCCTCGACGGCGGCCGGGCTCTGCTTGCGCACGCCTTCCGTCAGCACCCGGACGTCTTCGCGGGTGAGGAGCCTCGCGGCGTTGGCGGAAACAATCGATGACAAGTGGGTCACCAGCACGGAAACCCGGTCGATCACGGTTGCCCCGGTCATTTCCGCACTGTGGCGCATCTCGGTGGGAATCCATTTTCCGGCCAGCCCGAAGACCGGTTCCACCGTGGAGGCACCGGGCAGCGCGTCAAGGTAATCGCCGAGGGCAAGCAACTTGCCCGACGGCGCCGTGCCGCGTCCGGCTTCCACTCCGGCAATGCGGATGGCATAGGTGGCCGGTGGCAGCTCGACGTTGTCGCGCGTGCGGACGGGCGGAATCACGATCCCCAATTCCATGGCGATCTTGTGGCGGAGGGAGCGGACGCGGGCCAGGAGGTCGTCCGAGGCACCGGAAACCATGTCAACAAGGTCCGGAGCCAGCAGGATCTCGACGGGGTGGATGCGCATGTCCTGCATGAGCCGCTCGTTGGGATCTTCTTCGGAGCTCAGGGTGGCTGCTTCCTGCGCGTCCTCCGCCTCGCTCTGCTTTTTTTGCCGGGCCGCCAGGCGCCTGGAACCGAACAGCAGGAAGGTGCCCACCAGCAGGAAGGGAATGATGGGCATGCCGGGGATGAGCGCCATGGCGACGGCGGCCAGTCCCGCGATGAGCAAGGCGTTGGGCGACTGCATGAGCTGCGAGGAGGCCGTCCGGCCCATGTCCTCCTCGGCATTCGACCGGGTGACGATCATGCCCGTGGACACGGCCATGAGGAGGGCCGGGATCTGTGTGACGAGACCGTCGCCCATAGTCAGCAGGCCATAGGAGTTCAGCGCATCGCCCACGTTCATGCCGCGCTGCAGCACGCCGATGGCAATGCCGCCAACGAAGTTGATGATGATAATGATGATGCCGGCGATCGCATCGCCCTTGACGAACTTCGAGGCACCGTCCATGGCGCCGTAGAAGTCGGCCTCGGCGGAAACCTCGGCGCGGCGCTTGCGGGCCTGGACATCGGTGATGAGGCCGGCGTTGAGGTCCGCGTCGATGGCCATCTGCTTGCCGGGCATGGCGTCCAGGGTGAACCTTGCCCCCACTTCGGCGACGCGTTCGGCACCCTTGGTGACCACCACGAATTGGATGACCACCAGGATGAGGAACACCACGGCGCCGATGATCATGGAGCCGCCCACGGTGACCTTGCCGAAAGCGTCGATCACTTGGCCGGCGAACCCTTGTCCCAGCACCAGCCGGGTGGACGCCACGTTGAGCCCCAACCGGAACAGCGTGGCCACGAGCAGCAAGGACGGGAAGACGGAAAAGTCCAGGGGCTTCTTGACGAACATGCTGGTGAGCAGGACCAGCAGGGCCAGCAGGATGTTGCAGACGATCAGGAAGTCCAGCAGGGGCGCGGGCACGGGAACCACCAGGAGCAGCACGATGCCCACGATTCCCACCGGCACGGTGAGCCTGGCGAATCTGTTGTTCATTGCGGTGTCCTGTCCGGGATGGCGTGGTTGTTGGGTGCGGTTCGGGGGCTCCGGTCAATGCGGTGGCCAATGCACGGGCTCATGCCGGGGCTCCGGCCATGGTTCCAGCCACTCCAGGCACACGATGGATTCCGCGTGCCGCTCCCCTCGCCTTGAGCGACATGACGAACGCCAGGACTCCCGCCACGGCACGGTACAGCTCCACAGGGATTTCCTGGCCCAGTTCGCACGCCGAATGAAGTGCCCTGGCCAGCGGAATGTCCTGGACCATCGGGACCGACTTCGCCTCCGCTTCCTCCCTGATCCGGGCAGCGATCACCCCGGCCCCCTTGGCCACCACGCGCGGTGCCGCTTTGCCGGCGTCGTACTTCAGCGCCACGGCGACGTGCGTCGGGTTGACGATCACGACGTCGGCGTCTGCGATCGCGCCGATCATGCGGTTCCGGCTCATGCTCAATTGCCGCGAGCGGCGCTGGGACTTGATGAGCGGATCGCCGTCGCTGTTTTTGTTTTCGTCCTTGATTTCCTTTTTGGACATGCGCGTCTTCTTGCGGTTGCGGCGCATGACCACGAAGATGTCCGCGGCGGCCAGGACCAGGCCCGCCAGCACCGCGAACTGGATCAACGAACCGATGCCTCCGGTCGCTGCCGCAAGGATGCCGGACACCGGCAGTCCCCCGGCGGTGAGCAGCACCGGGACGAGCCCCTGCACCACCGAGTAGAGGACAAGCCCGACGACGGCGGTCTTCAGGAGCGCTTTCAGCCCGCCCCACAGGGCCTGCGCGCCGAAGACCCGCTTGAGGCCGCCCACAAGGTTGAAGTGCTCAAACTCAACGCGGAATTTCTTGAAATGGATGCCGCCCTGCACGGCGGATCCGGCCACCACGATCACCATGACCACCACGAACAAAGGCCCCAGCACCTGGGCCAAGGAGCCGAACCCGGCTTCGAGCGCCGCTACCGCTTTGGCCGGTTCGGGGTTCGCGATCACTGCGCGGACGGTGAACAGTTGGTCCGCGGCAACGTTGGAGGCACGCTCGATGGTGGAGGGGATCATGGCCGCCGCGGAGCCGACGGCGAGCCAGGCGGTGAGGTCCTGCGAGCGGGAAAGCTGCCCTTTGGACCGGACCTCCCGCATCCGTTTGTCGGTGGCTTGCTCGGTTTTCTCCTGTGAATCCGACATCAGCCCACCCCCATCAGGGTGTTCGCCGCCTGCTCGGCGAGCATGGCAACGAGCCGGGGCAGCGCCAGGAACAGGAATCCTGCGAGCCCGAGGGTGATGAACACTTTGAGCGGGAAGCCGAGGGCGAAGGCATTCAGGGCGGGCGCAACACGGGTGAGGAGCCCGAGCCCGATGTCGGCGAGTACCAGCACCACTAGCAAGGGCCCGGCGATTTGAACCGCGGCAAGGAACATCCCCGTGACAGCCGAAATCATCGCTTGGACAGGCTGTGCCATGTCCAGTCCACCGGCCAGCGGCAAGGCCGTGAAACTGCCGGTCAGGCCGCCGATCACCAGCTGGTAGCCGTCCGAAGCGAAAAGGAGTGCCAGTGCGGCCATCTGCATAAGCCTGGTGAATTGGGCGCCGTTGATCATCATCTGGGGATCGAAGCCCTGGGCCATCTGGAAGCCGCTGAAGAGGTCAATCAGGCTGCCGGCCGATTGGATGGCCGCGAAGACGAGCAGGACAAGGAAGCCGAGGACCACGCCGGTCACGAGTTCAAGCACCACGGCCGTGATGAAGCCCGCGGTGTCCTTGGAGGTGTAGCCAACGGAGAGGCGTTGGGAGACGGCCAGCCCTAAACCGATGCTGAGCATCCCTTTGATGCGCAGTGGAATTGCCTGGTGCGAGAAGGGAGGGGCCACCACCAGGAAGGCCGTCATCCGGACGGAGGCCAACAACAGGACCTCAAGCCAGGACTGGTTGAAGGGAAGATCCACTTCACGCTCCGCCGATCAGCCCGGGTATCCGGGCAAAGAGCTCGTTCGTGAAGGAAACAGCCTCGGTGATCATCCAGTGCCCGCACACCACCAAGGCCACGGCCACGGCGACTGCCTTGGGCACGAAGGAGAGGGTGGCTTCCTGGAGCTGGGTGATGGACTGCAGGAGGGAAATGGCGAGGCCCACCACCAGCGCGGTGACCAAGGCGGGCGCGGCCAGCTTGGCCGCAAGAATCAGGGCCTGGAGGCAAATGTCCAGGACTGCGTTGGTATCCATCAGCCGCTCGCATAACTCTGGATCAGGGCGGTGATCACCAGTCCCCAGCCGTCCACCAGGATGAACAACAGGATCTTGAAGGGAAGGGAGATCATGACCGGCGGGAGCATCATCATGCCCATGGACATCAGGGCGGCCGAGACCACCAGGTCGATCACCAGGAACGGGATGAAAATGACGAAGCCGATGATGAATGCCGCCCGGAGTTCGGAGATCATGAACGCGGGGATGAGGGTCTGCAACGGGACCGATTGCGGGTTGGCCGGGTTATCCAGCTTGGCGGCCCGGGTCATGAGGGCAATGTCTTCCTGCCGGGTGTGGGCCACCATGAAGTGCTGGAGTGGCGCGGATCCGGCCGAAACGGCTCCGTTGAAATCCAGCGTGCCGTTCAGGTAGGGCTGGATGCCGACGTTGTTGATCTCCGAAATCACGGGCCACATCACGAACAGGGAAAGGAAGAGCGCCAGCCCGGCCAGCACTTGGTTGGGCGGGATGGACGGGAGGGACAAGGCGTTGCGGGTCATGGCCAGCACCACGAAGATCTTGGTGAACGAGGTCATCATGAGCAGCAGGGCAGGAGCTACGGAGAGCAGCGTGATCCCGATCAGCGTAACCACTGCGGTGGATGGCTTTCCGTCCAGCCCATTGATGTTGATGCTGACGTTGCCGTTGGAGGGTTGGGCAGGTGCCGTGGGAACTGCGGGCGCCGTGGGTGGCGGGGGGCTGACCGGTGCCGCATGTCCACTTGCCGTGCCCAGCCACAGGAACAGGGCCGTCAGCACGAGGACACAGAGCACCGCTGGCAGCGTCCTGCGCACAGCCAGCAACTTCCTGCCGGTGCGGTGGGCATCGGCAGGCCCCAGAGTCGCGATCAATTCCGGCGTCCCCTGATGGCCTCGGCGGCCTGCCGCCACGTGGAACCGGCAAGGATGGATCCGTGCATGGGCTGTGCTTTGTCCAGCCCGCTACGCCGGTGGATCTCGCTGCGGCGGGTGTGTCCGGCAGCTTGGAGTCCACTGCCTTGGGATGACGTTTGGGGCCCGTTGTCCGGAAGCGACGTTCCCCCGGCGTCACGGAAGATATCGGCGAAGCTCTCGGGTGCCGTCGCGACTTCAGGAAGTTCCACGGGGACGTCACCGCTGTGCAGGACGTTGATGGCGTGTTCAGTGACGCCCAAAAGGAATCGCTTGTCACCGGCGTCGACCACCACCACGGAGGCCTTTTGGCCGACAGTCTGCCGGCTGACCACCGTCAGGGTGGTGTTGGCCCGGCGTCGTCCCTTGGCCTTTCCTTTGAGCAGGCGGCGCTGCAGGACCCATATGAGCCCCAGCACCGCACCCAGGGCCACGAGCACGCGCAGCCCGAGGATGACGGAATCCATCTAGTAGATTCCCTCGGCGACGTCCAGGATGCGGGTGATGCGCACTGCGTAGTCCTGGTCCACGACGACCACTTCACCGTGCGCGATCAGGCGCCCGTTGAGGAGGACGTCCGCCGGTGCACCGGCCGAGCGGTCCAGTTCGATCACCTTGCCCGGTTCCAGGGCGAGTGCGTCGCGCACGGACATGCGGGTGCGGCCGATTTCCACGGTGAGGGCCATTTCGACGTTGCTGATCAATCCGAGGCGGGACGAAACCGCCCCGGGTTGAATGCTTCGCGCGGCGGCAGCGTCCTGCACGGTCCCGTGTTCGCGGACCCGGACGGCGAACCAGCCAAACGCCTGCCCGCCGTCCATCGCTTGCCGCTGGCGCAGTTCAAAAACAGCGGTCTCGGGGTCGGACAGCAGCCCGGCGGCGTCTTCCTCGCGCAACTCCCCCAGCACGCCGGCGTCGAACGCGGCGGCCGCGTGTTCCATCGCGGGACGCAGGACGTCGATGGCCGACACGACGGCGGCGTGCCCTTGCTGGGTGCCGCCGGCAGCGGCCAGGAAGGAACCGTCCGTGAGGATGAGCGCGAAGTCCGCCGTCACGGAGCCCACGAACGTGGCGGTGACCGCGAGCGGTGCGTATGCCGCTGCGGCGTGGGGCGGGACAATGCCGGCGACGTGCAGCGTGGCAGGAGCCGGCAGCTGCGTGGCCAAACGCTCGGCCGCGGACTCGTGCAGGGTCAGGGTGATGCTCATCGCTGGTTCTCCTCGATTGTGACGATGACGGCGGCTGCACGGGAGCCGTTGCGGGCAGGTGCCGCGGTGGCCAGGCGGGTGCCATTGATGGCTACGTCGAACGGCCGGTTCTCCAGGTGCGGCAGCTGAATGACGTCCCCGACGGCGAGGCCCAGGATCTGTGCCGGCGTCACCGGAGTGGGGCTCAACTGGATGGCTATGTCTACCGGTACCTGGGTGACCTGGGCGCGGACCAGCGCCTCGGCGTCGCGGCTGTGGACGGTGGGGTTCACGTCGCCGAGCCCGGAAAGGAGGACGTCGGCGGGAATCGCGAGACTGGCCGCAGCAAGGCTTTCGCCCACCTTCACGGTGAATGAGGCCACGATCATCAGTTCCGCCGGAGCCGCGGCTTGGGCGAACTGGGAGTTGTACTGGATGACGTCCATGCGCACCGGGGTGGTCAGCAGGGCACCAAGCGAATAGCTCAGATCCTCCAGCCCGTCTTCCACCATGCGGCTGATGAGGGCCTGCTCGATCTGGGTGAACTTGCGGTCCGGGACTGCCGTTTCGCTGGCCCCGCCCAGCATGCGGGTGACCCAAGACAAGGCCGCGGTGGCGGGAAACTGCATGACCAGCCGCGACTCGCTTCCGTCGATGCGGCACAGCACCATCGAGGTGACGGAAGGGAGGGACGCGGCGTATTCGTCGTAGCTCTGCATGATGAGCTGTTCAAGGGTCGCGGTGGACTTCACGCGGACCTTGGCCGTGAGCTGTGTTCCCCACTGGCGGGCGAACGTCTCGAACGCGACTTCCAGGACGCGGCTGTGCTGGCGAGGCAAGGTGGTGGGCCTGCGGAAGTCATAGACGTCCACGGTGCGCTGCCGTACCGCCGATTGATCTTCCTGTTCACTCACGGTTGCCACTATCGGCAAGGAAAGTGCAGGCGTAAGTGACGAGTTTTCGGGCGGCTGGTGGGTGTGGCCCGGGGCCGCACCCACCAGCGCGGGCGCAGGCTATGCGGCCGGAGCCTGGGAAATCCTCACCATGTTGCCCGAAGGATCGCGGAAGGCGCAGTCGCGGGGACCCCATGGCTGGTCGATTGGCTCCTGCATGACCTCAGCGCCGGAAGCCCTGACCTTCTCGAAGAGCGTGTCGACGTCGTCGGAACGGAAGACGATCGGCCCCAGGACGCCCTTGGTGAGCAGCTCCTGGAGGGAGTCGCCGTCGGCCTTGGACCGGCCGGCGTGCGGTTCGGAAAGCACGATTTCAACACCCGGCTGGTCCGTGCTGCCGAGCGTCACCCAACGGAATCCGCCTTGTGCCACGTCGTTGAGCACCTCGAGGCCGAGGGCATCCCGATAGAAGGTGAGTGCTTCGTCGGGATCGTTGACAGTGATGTGTGAGTACTGCAGTGAAATAGTCATGGCAACGACGCTAGTCCGCTGCGCCCACACGCGCTTCTCGAATCCTGCTCGCTTCCCGCGGGAGGCTACGGAGTTCCGAAGCCGGAGTCGCCGAGAACCTTCTTGCCTTCGCTTCCCGTCACCAGTGCGATGAATGCCGCAGCCAGGTCCTTGTTCTTGCTGGTGCCCACGGTGCCGATCGGGTACGTGTTGACGGCCTTGTTCGACTCCGGGAAAGTGATGCCCTTGACCTTGTCCCCGGCGCCCTTGACGTCGGTGACGTAGACGAGTCCGGCGTCGGCCTCGCCGGAGGCCACCTTGCCCAGGACGTCAGTCACGGATGATTCTTCACTGACGGGCTTCAAGGTTGTACCGGTGGCCTTTTCGATGGTTTGCGCTGCGGAGCCGCACGGCACTTGGCTGGCGCAGACCACCACCTTGACGCCCGGCTTGGCCAGATCCGCGAAGGAACTGATCGACGCCGGGTTCGACGGCGGGACGGCGATGGTCAGGACGTTGGTGGCGAAGTTCTTGGCCGCTCCGTCGAGCAGCTTGGCGTCGGACAGCTTGGCCATGTTCTTGGTGTCGGCCGAGGCAAAGACATCCGCCGGAGCGCCTTGGGTGATCTGCGTGACGAGATCAGATGACCCCGCGAAACTCAGCGCCACTTTGGTACCCGGGTTCGCTGCCTCGAATTCGCTCGCCAGCTTGGTGAATGTTGCCTTCAGCGAGGCAGCCGCGTAGACCGTCACCGTGCCCGAAAGCTTAGGCGTCGCGCCGGCGCTGTCGGATCCGCTGCTGACAGTGCTGGCGGGACTTCCTGAACCGCAGCCGGCCAGGCTGGCCGCGAGGGCGCCCGCAACGAGCAATGCGGCGAAGGGCTTGCGGGTGATCCTCATATGGCGCTCTTTCCTTGGGGTGTTTCGATGATGACTGTGGTGGCCTTGACCACGGCTGTGGCGACCGAGCCGAGTTCGAGTCCGAGCTCCCGGACGGCCTCGCTGCTCATGAGGGATACGACACGGAAGGGACCGCATTGCAGTTCCACTTGTGCCATGACCGTGTCGGCCGTGATGCCGGTGACCAGTCCGACGAAGCGGTTGCGGGCAGAGCGGCCCACCCTGGTGGGATCCTCGGGCAGCTGGGCCTGGTCCCGCGCGAGGTGGGCAAGTTCCAGCCCGTCCACGGCCAGCCGCCCGGAATCATCCTTGACCGGGGTCAGGATGCCGTTCTCGGTCCAGCGCCGGACGGTATCGTCGCTGACACCCAGGAAACGAGCTGCTTCAGATACTCGAATATTTGGCATGGCATCAGAATAATCCTCAAATGCGGTAATGACGGCATGTATCTTCCGCAAATCAAATGTGGCCCGTTTTCCCGCGGTGATGGTGTCCCGCCCGGCAAGCGTCCAGGACGCAAAAGAGGTTCCGCCCTGTCAGGACGGAACCTCTGGCGTATATCGGCCGGCGACGGCGCATCAAGTAGTCAGTCGGCGGCAACCGCAAGCGCTTCGCGGTTCTTGCTGGCTTCGTTCCGGCTGGGCCGCGTGCGTATCTTCGCCACGCACGCGGGCATGGCGGCCACGGCCAGGTGTTCGCGGGCGCGGTACGTGCTGGGCGGCACCCCCACAAGTTCGGTGAACCGCGAGCTGAAAGAGCCAAGTGACGTGCAACCGACCTCCATGCACGCGTCGGTCACGCTCATTCCGCCGCGCAGCATTGCCATCGCGCGCTCGATGCGGCGGGTCATCAGGTAGTTGTAAGGGGTCTCGCCATAAGCGGCCCGGAACTGCCGGGAGAAGTGTGCCGGTGACATGAACGCATGGCTGGCCATGGTGGGTACGTCGAGGGGTTTGGCGTACTCGCGGTCGATCAGGTCACGGGCCTTTCGCAAGTACGTGAGCCGGGCGATGTCTTCCGGAGTCATGCCACGAGCGTACCTCGGCACGCCGACCACTTCCATGGTGCGCGACGCCGCTCGGTCACCGACCGCTCATGGCACACGGCCGCTACTGGCCACCGGCCCTCGCCTTGAGCGCCTCGGGGATCAGTGCGCGGACCACTTCGGGCTTGTCCGAGAGGACGACGACGTCGACCCTGCGGTTGAGTTCCATGAGCGCCTCGGTGGAATCGTCGTTGACCTGCCGGGCGGATCCGTACGCGACTGCGCCGATGTGCCCTGCCGAAATGCCCCCGTGGTCGACGAGGTACCTGAGGACGTTGACGGAACGCGCGGACGAAAGCTCCCACGTGGAGGGGTACGAGGTGACCCCGTTGGCTGCATGGCCTTCCACCATGATTTCGAGGGCCGCCTTGGCCATGGTCGGGGCAATCATGCCAAGAACCTGGCTCGCGCGGGGCGTGAGGTCCGGCCGGTCGGGTTCGAAGAAGGTCTGCGATCCTACGAGTTTCACCGTGAGCCCGCGTTCGTTGATCTGGAACTGCACATTGGCGCCCAGCCCCGCGGCGTCGAGCTTGGACTTCATGTCGTCGCGCAAAGCGGTGAGCCGGGCCGCTTCCTTGAGCGCGAGGTCCAAGTTGGAGAATCCCTGGGCGTCGGCGCTGGTGTATTCCGGCGGAACGACGGTCCCGGTGGCGGTGTCCACCTTCTGGCTGACCACCGTGCCGAATCCCGTGGCCAGCGAGTTGCGGAGCTTGTCGAATTTGGCCTGGTCCACGGTGGACATTGCGAAGAGCACGATGAACATGCACATGAGCACGGTGACCATGTCCATGTAGGACGCCATCCAGCGTTCGTCGACGTGCTCTTCCGCGGGAGGTGAGCCGCGGCGGCGTCGGGACCTCATGCGGCCTTGGACGAAGCGAATTTGCCGGGGCGCGTTTCGTCGTCGTCGCTCTTGCTTGCTGTTTTCGCGTTGCCGAGCCGGTCCGGGGGAACCATGGCGCGGAGCCGTTCGGCGAGGAGGAGGGGCTGGGTCCCGTTCTGCACCGCCAGCATGCCCTCCATCAGGAGGGTCATACGTTCGATTTCCAGCTCGGAAAGTCGCTTGAGCCTCGAGCTGAAAGGCAGCCAGATGAAGTTCGCGGACAACAAACCCCACAGGGTTGCCACGAAAGCGGAGGCGATCATCGGCCCCAGATGATCGGGCGAGGAAAGGTTCTCAAGGACGTGGGTCAGCGATACCACGGTGCCGATAATTCCGATGGTCGGCGCGTAGCCCCCCAGGCTCGCGAAGAATTTGGCGGAGACGTGGTCGCTGCGCATCTTGGAGTCGATCTCGTCTTCCATGAGGATGCGCAGCTCTTCGGCATCCGTGCCGTCGGCGATGTTCTGCAGTGCACGGGCCAGAAAGGGATCTTTCTCCTCCGTGGCCGCCTCTTCGAGGGAGAGGAGACCCTCGCTGCGCGCCTTCTCGGCGAAGCCGATCAGTTGGTCGATGCTGTCCTGGGGCTTGTCCGTCTTTCCCTTGAACGCCTTGGGGAGGTCCTTGAACGCCCGGACGGTATCGCGGAACGTGTTCCCGGCCAGTCCCACGGCCAAGGTGGCCCCGAAAACCAGGACCATGGGCGCGGGAAGCAGGAGGGCCATGAGGTTGGCGTCTTCGAGGGTCACCATGGCGACCACCGAACCGAAGGCCAGGAACAGGCCGATTATTGTCGAGGGATCCATGGCTTACCTTCCGTCCGTGTCCGGGGTGCGCACGAGGCTCAGGGGATAGCCCGTCACGATGGGGGGATCCTGTGCCCGCCGAAGAATATAGGCCCGGTAGTTCGCAATCAGGTCCACGACCTCCGCGAGGCTTTCCCGCACGACATACGTGGCGCCGTCGAGCGTCACCAGATGGGTGTCCGGGCTTTCGTGGATCCGTTCAATGATGTCCGGATTCACGGCAAAGCGGGTGCCGTTCAGGCGGGTGACAACGATCATGGGCCGTTTCTGCTTTAGGTAGGGAGGCGCTGCGAGGAGGGCGGTTCAGTCCCTACTGTCGGCCAGCCGCACGCTTGCGTTAGCTTGCAGCCCGCGCGTTGACCGGAATCAGCGGAAATGTTCCTGCAGCCAGCCTCCATCCGCGCGCATCACTTTCATACAGAATTGCGTGAATACATCCGACGCTGTACTTTGAGGCAATGCAGACTTTGACTCATGCGCCCGTCCTGGCGCGCTTCGGGTACGCGGTGTCGGATCCGACACGCGCGCGCATCCTCCTGGCCTTGGCGGAGGCATCCGCCTATCCGTCCGACCTCGCCGAGTCCCTGGGCGTCTCGAGACAGAGCATGTCCAATCACCTGACCTGCTTGCGGGGATGCGGACTCGTGATCGCCGTCCCGGACGGGCGGCGCAGCCGCTATGAGCTGGCTGATCAGCGGTTGGGCCACGCGATCAAGGACCTGATCGGAGTGGTGCTCGCGGTGGACCCCTCCTGCTGCGCCCCGGACGGGCGTTGCCTGGCATGACGGGTCAACTGCTCGCCCCGACGCCGCAGCGCAGGGCTGTCTTGGGCTTGAGGATCCGGCTTTTCGCCGCGGCCACCATCACCTACAACCTCATTGAAGCCGTCGTGGCGCTCTGGGCTGGTGGTGTTGCCGATTCCTCGGCGCTCATCGGGTTTGGGCTGGATTCGGTGATCGAGGTCGCCTCTGCACTGGCGCTGTCCTGGCAGTTCTCCGCGAAGGATCCGGAACGGCGCGAACACCTGACCCTGCGGATCATCGCCGTATCGTTCTTCGCCCTTGCAGCGTTCGTGGCGGTCGACGCGGTCCGCTCCCTCACTGGCGCGGGCGAAGCCCAGCACTCCACACCCGGGATCATCATCGCCGGCCTGAGCCTGGCCATCATGCCCGTTCTGTCGTGGGCTCAGCGACGGGCCGGCCGGGAGCTAGGCTCCAAGTCCGCCGTGGCCGACTCCAAGCAAACTCTTTTGTGCACCTACCTCGCCGCCATCCTGCTCGCGGGCTTGATCCTGAACAGCTTGTTGGGCTGGTGGTGGGCAGACGCCGGCGCCGCCCTGGTGATCGCAGCAATAGCGGCGCGGGAAGGCTTCAACGCCTGGCGCGGAGATGGCTGCGGCGCGGTGCCGCGCGGGCAAGAAGCCCGGGTATCCGGCGCGGATGGCTGCTGCGCTGAGTGCGGATCCGGAACGGAGCCTGCAAACCCGTTATCCACTCCCTTCCCTTGCGGAGGGACTGACGCGTGAACCTCATAGGACAAACACCGAGCAACGGGAAACCACGCGACACCGCAAGGGACCCAGCCAAAAGAGTCCGGATCATCCTCTGGATCATCGTGGGCATTATCGTCGGCGGTGGCCTGATCTGGTACGCCGTATTCTTGGCCACGAAACCCGCCCCAACAGCCGCACAGCCCGCCTCCGAGGCGCAGCTGGTCAGGGAGGATAGCCACCGTGTCACCGCAACGTCCACCGAAAAGGCCCAGCTCGTCGAGTTCCTCGATTTCGAATGCGAATCCTGCCGAGCCGCCGCGCCTTTGGTGGAGGAGCTGAAAAAGGAATACGGGGACCGGATCACCTTCGTCAACAGATACTTCCCCCTGCCGGGGCACCGGAACTCCGGCACGGCAGCCCTCGCCGTCGAAGCCGCGGCGCAGCAAGGCAAATATGGGCAGATGTCCGGCAAGATGTTCGCAACCCAACCCGAGTGGGGCGAAAAACAGGACTCCCAGGCAACACTGTTCCGCACCTTCGCCCAAGAACTCGGGTTGGACATGGACAAGTACGACGCCGCCGTAGCGGACGACAAAACCCGGGATCGGATCCGCAAGGACGTCGCCGACGGCACCGCCCTGGGCGTGACAGGAACTCCGACATTCTTCCTCAACGGCGAAAAGCTAACCCTCAACAGTGAGGGACAATTCCGGCAACTGCTGGATGCCGCCGTCAAATAGGCCGAATAAGCCGAGCAGTCACACTCGCAGGCTCACCATGCACGCAGCTCAGGAAACTCGGCCTCAGCCCTCTTCTCATCAGCGCAACGTCGCTGGACGCACGCGTACTGGCGCGAGGATTCCGATGATCATGACGGCGGTCATCGAACCTGCCGCCATGATCGCCGCGAGCACCACTATTTGGAAACGGCCTGCCTCAAAGGGAGAGACTCCGCCAAAGATCGCCCCGACGAACGCACCGGGCAGGGTGACAAGTCCAGTCGTCTTGGTTTGATCGGTTGACGGGATCAGAGCCGAATAGACGGTCCGCCGGGCAAGATCAAGGGTTGCCTGCCTCGGGGTGGCGCCGAGCGCAAGCCACCCCTCGACTTCCTCCCAGTGCTCGTAAACGGATTCCTTGAAGCGCCGGCCGGCCAGGACTGCGATGGTCATGCCGTTGCCGATGACGATCCCGCCAATCGCGAGCGCGTAGCGGGGAGTGAACGCGATGGCTCCCGTCGCGAAAATGACGGCGAGGGTTATTCCGATGCCCGTGGCCATTGAGCCGCTGACAAGGCCCAAATGCGGCAGGCTCCAGCCAATGCGTCGCGTGGCACTTATCGCGGCTACCGCAAACATCACCAGAAGTGCGACGGCCACCCATAGCGGGCTGGTGATCACACCCCCCAAAACAAAGCTGATCGCGGCGAGCTGAATGGCCCCGCGGAGGATGGCCAGTGCAGGCGCGAAAGGGTGCGGGGTCCGGAACACCAGGAGCAGCGCCAACGTGGCCACCATCAGAATGCCGACGCCGAGGAAGGTCGGCAGGAATTCGGCGAGACCGGGCATGGAGCCAGCTTATCGACTGCCGCAAGGGCACCCGCCCAAGGGGGCACATCCACTATCCGCGTATTAGGGCACGTAAATCTTGCGTAATACATGTGATTCCGGTCACGATGGGGCTTTCTGGATGGAAATTTAGGTATGGCTAACCTAAAGTTTCAAGCTGTGAGCCCGCTTTTACTTCCCCCGGGCTCCCTCGGATTTGCTCGCAGAAAGAAGCCCTCATGAAGATTCGCGCTAACGCGCTGGCCGGCATCGCACTCGCCGCCACTGCAGCCCTGAGCCTGGCCGCGTGCGGCAACGGCACCGCCTCCTCCGCAGCCCCCGAGTCCGCTGCAGCCGACGCTGCTACTTCCACTAAAGTGGCTGGCGAAATCACCGTCTACAACGCCCAGCACGATACGCTGACCAAGGAATGGGTGGACGCGTTCACCAAGCAGACCGGCGTCAAGGTCACCATCCGCCAGGGTTCCGACACCGAGCTCTCGAACCAGATCATCCAGGAAGGCGCGGCATCCCCGGCCGACGTCTTCCTCACGGAGAACTCCCCCGCCATGGCCCAGGTTGAGAACGCCGGCCTCTTCGCGGACATCGACAAGGCCACCGTGGACCAGGTCCCGGCCGCATACCGCCCGTCCACCAACAAGTGGACCGGCATCGCCGCCCGCTCCACCGTCCTGGTGTACGACAAGACCAAGATCAGCGACGACAAGCTGCCCAAGTCCATGCTGGACCTGGCCAAGCCGGAGTGGAAGGGCCGGTGGGCCGCTTCGCCCTCCGGGGCTGACTTCCAGGCCATCGTTGCAGCCCTCCTCGAACAAAAGGGCGAGGCAGCCACCACTGAGTGGCTCAAGGGCATGAAGGACAACTTCAAGGCCTACAAGGGCAACAGCACAGCCATGAAGGCAGTCAATGCCGGCGAAGTCGACGCCGCATTGATCTATCACTACTACTATTATGGCGACCAGGCCAAGACCGGCGAGAACTCCAACAAGGTCACTCCGTACTTCTTCAAGAACCAGGATCCGGGCGCCTTCCTGTCCGTCTCCGGCGGCGGCGTGCTGAAATCCTCCAAGAACTCGGCGGCTGCCCAGGCCTTCATCAAGTTCATCACCGGCAAGCAAGGCCAGGAAGTCCTCAAGAACGGCACCTCCTACGAATACGCGATCGCTTCCAACGTGGACTCGAACGCTAAACTCGTTCCCATCAAGGATCTGCAGGCTCCCACCGTCGATCCGGCCAAATTGAACTCCGCAAAGGTCACCGACCTGATGACCAAGGCAGGACTGCTGTAATTCCGTGACCACTGATCTATCGGCTCGCATCTCTCCGAACATCCCGGAAGCTTCGGCGAGCACGACGACGGCGGGCAGGGGCAAGCGCCCCCGCCCGCCTTTCGGCGTTTCCGTAATATCCCTCCTGGCGGTGCTGATCGCGCTGTTTTCGCTCATCCCGCTGGGGTACGTCGCGTACATGACGGCCGCGACCGGGTGGGACACCGCCGTCGCGCTCATCGTCCGGCCGCGCGTCGGCGAGTTGCTCCTCAACACCGTCATGCTGGTGGTCTTCACGGTGCCCATATGCCTGGTGTTGGGGGTTGGCGGAGCGTGGCTCGTGGAGCGGACCAGGCTGCGCGGGCATCGCTGGTGGGCCGTGGCCTTGGCAGCCCCGCTGGCCATCCCGGCGTTCGTCAACAGCTATGCGTGGGTAACCGCCGTTCCCTCCTTGGAGGGCATCTGGTCCGGCGTGCTCATCGCCACGCTGTCCTATTTCCCCCTCGTCTACATTCCAGCCGCGGCGACCCTGGGGCGTCTCGACCCCGCGATTGAGCAGTCGGCGGCGTCCCTTGGCTTGGGTCCGTGGGCCATCTTCTTCCGGGTGGTGCTGCCACAACTGCGGATCGCCATGACGGGTGGCGCCCTCCTGGTGTCGCTGCACCTGCTGGCCGAATACGGTGCGTTCGCGATGATCCGCTTCGACACGTTCACCACCGCGATCATGACCCAGTTCCAGTCCACGTTCAACGGCACGGCCGGGAACATGTTGGCAAGCGTCCTGGTGTTCTTCTGCCTCATCCTGCTCCTCGCGGAGGTCAGGAGCAGGGGAACCGCACGCTACGCACGCGTCGGTTCCGGCGCCCAGGCCAAGCCGACCAAGCTGCCCCTGGGCCTCTACGAACTTCCCTCACAGCTCGGCCTGCTTGCCCTTACGGTGTTGGCCTTCGGATTGCCGATTTTCTTTGTCCTGCGCTGGGTGATAGCTGGAGGCGCCCAGGTCTGGTCGGCCGACGAGTTCCTTCCGGCGCTGCTCCAGACCCTCGCATACGGCACCGTGGGCGCCGCGGCGACAATCGTCGTCGGCTTCCCCATGGCCTATCTGGCCGTGCGGCACCCGAGCTGGTTCACCAAGATGCTGGAACTGTCCAACTACGTCACAAGCTCCCTGCCCGGCATCGTGGTGGGCCTCGCCTTCGTCACGGTGAGCATCCGCATGGTGCCTGGGATCTACCAGACCTCCGGGGTCCTGATTGCCGCCTACGTTCTGTTGTTCCTCCCGCGGGCGCTGGTCAATATCCGCACCGGACTGGCCCAAGCCCCCAAGGAACTCGACGAAGCCGCGCAATCGCTCGGCAAGGCTCCTCTGGTGTCCTTCCTGAAAGTGACGCTCCGCCTCACGGCTCCAGCCGCCGCCGGCGGTGCCGCGCTGGTGTTCCTCGCCATCGTGAACGAACTGACGGCCACGCTGCTGCTGTCCCCCAACGGCACGCATACCCTCGCCACGGAATTCTGGAGCAAGAGCAGCGAGATCGACTATGCGGGCGCGGCACCCTATGCCCTGCTCATGATCTTGTTGTCTGCACCCATGACGTACCTGCTTTTCCAACAGTCCAAGAAAGTAGCCGGACAGTGACTGAACAATCCCCCTCAAGGCTTCCGTCACCGCGTGTGGCGGCCTCTGTGGCTCCCACTACCAACACGCATCTGGACATCGCCGAGGTCACCAAGAACTTCGGCTCCCAGGCTGTGCTGAAGGGCGTGAACCTTTCCGTGGCCAAGGGCGGAACAACCGCCATCGTCGGGCCCTCCGGTTCCGGCAAGACCACCCTGTTGCGCCTGATCGCCGGATTCGAGCACCCGGACACCGGTTCCATCAGCCTCGGTGGAAACAAGGTAGCCGGCGACGGTATTTGGGTACCTGCCCACAAGCGGCACGTTGGCTATGTTGCCCAGGACGGCGCGCTCTTCCCGCACCTGACGGTGGGGCAGAACATCGCGTTCGGACTGGACAGGTCGGCGCTCGACGGCGGCCGCCGCGCCGTCAAGACGCGCGTCCAGGGACTGCTCGACATGGTTTCCCTCGATGCGGACATGGCGAAAAGGCGGCCCCACCAGCTCTCGGGAGGCCAGCAGCAGCGGGTGGCTCTCGCCCGTGCCTTGGCCCGCGAACCGCAACTGATGCTGCTCGACGAGCCATTCTCCGCGCTCGACGCCGGCCTTCGCGTGGCCACCCGGCGTGCCGTGGCCAAGGTCCTGAACGAAGCCGGGGTCACCACCATCCTGGTGACCCACGATCAAGCCGAGGCCCTTTCCTTCGCGGACCAGGTGGCGATCATGCGCGGCGGAAAGCTGGCGCAGATCGGCAATCCGTTCGTTGTGTACACGCGTCCCGCCGACCGGGCCACGGCCGAATTCCTCGGTGATGCGGTCATCCTGGACGCCTGGATGGAAGGCTCCCTCGCCACGTGTTCCCTGGGGGGCATACCCGTACGCCGTCCCCCCGCGCAGGGCCTGGTGCAATTGATGCTCCGTCCGGAACAGATCCGGATTGCTCCGGATGGTCCCATCCGCGGCGTCGTGGTCGATACGGACTACTTCGGCCCGGAGACCACGGTGCGGATCAAGCTCGCTCCCCGCGTTCCCGCCGAAGGTGCCGCCCGGACCTACCCAGGAGGCGGAGAGGTCATCACCATCCGCCACTGGAACGCGTCCATCACCAGGCCAGGCACTGAACTGAGCCTCCGCGTTGTAGGCGAAGGCGTGGCCTTCCCGGTGGAGGACTAGGAAGACAGCACGACGCCGATGGCGCGCCGCCGCGCGCCGTGCTAGCATCGTGCCGATCGTGATCAATCGGCAGGAGGTGAGTCCCATGAACGCAGTATCCGCAATGGGTGCTCCCCTGCAGTCCACGATCTCGCGACCGAAATAGTCGCCACTCGGGAGCGCCAAACAGGCAATTCGCGAAAGGCGACTCCCATGAACACAACATCTTCCTTACCTTTGCACTCCCGCGAGCGAGCGCTGGTCCTCGGTGGCGGCGGATCGACAGGCAATGCCTGGCTGATCGGCGTCCTTGCTGGCCTCTTCGAGGCCGGACTGGATGTGACCGATGCCGATCTGACCATCGGCACGTCGGCCGGATCGACGGCCGCGGCCCAGGTTGCAGGCGCAAGCCCGACTGAACTGTTCGCCAACATCCTTGACGCCGTCCCACCGCAAAGGCCCGCGCCGGTCGGGTCCGGAGCCGGACGCGCATCAGCCAGGCCGGTGGTGAACCACCTTGAGCGGATCAACAAGATCATCGCCGATGCCCAGGATGTGGCTGACATGCGTCGGCGACTGGGCGCGGCGGCGCTCGATATGGATGCGGCGTCGGACGGCGCCTGGTCAACACAGTGGCGCAACACGGTCGCCACGCGGCTACCCAGCCAACACTGGCCTGAACGGGCGGTGCTCATTACCGCGGTCGATGCGCGAACCGGTGAGCCGGTCGCATTCGACCGCCATTGTGGGGTCGATTTGGTGGACGCAATCGCCGCCAGCTGTTCCAGTGGCCTGCCTTACAAGATCGGAGGCAACCTCTACCTCGACGGCGGTTACCGATCCAACGCCGAGAATGCCGATCTGGCTGCCGGATACGAGCGCGTCCTGGTGCTCTCGCCCTTCGGTGGCAGATCCCTGCAACCGTTCGAGTGGGGCACGCATCTAGCAACGCAGGTCGACGAACTCCGGGCACGCGGAAGCCGGGTCGAAACGATCTTCCCGGACAGCAACTCCGGGCACATGTTCGGTGCCAATGCCATGGATCTGTCACTGCGTCCGCCCGCCGCCAAGGCGGGTTACGAGCAAGGCAAAACCCTTGCCGGGCAGCTCACCGGGTTCTGGAGCTGAGCGCCTTGGGTTGCTGACCCGGGAGAGGCATAGCCTTATGGCATGACCGCAAGCTACAGATACGACGTGGAGATCCTGCATCTGCTCGTGTCATCCGGCCACGCCTACTTCGGCCGTGCACGTGATGGTGCCGCCGAGGTGCCCACCACGGATGCCGAGCAGGTCGACGTCGTCAGCGGAAAGGGCATCGTCGGTGATCGGTTCTTCGGCAAGGCCGCGCACATGGATGCCGCAGTCACCCTGATAGCCATCGAGTCGCTCGAAGCGATGGCTGCTGAGCTGGGGGTCGCACCTTTTGACCCGCTCCTCACCCGCCGCAATGTAGTCGTCAGGGGAGCCCACTTGGCTCCCCTGCTGGGCGAGGAGTTCGCGTTGGAATCGGGTGGCGGCCTTGTGCGGCTTCGGGGCGGGCGGCCTGCCCATCCGTGCGCCTGGATGGACCAGGTCCTTGCTCCGGGCGCGCACGCCGCCATGCGCGGGCGCGGCGGCGTGCGCTGCCAACCACTTTCGGATGGCATCCTGCGTCGTGGCCCAGCCGTGTTAATTAGCCCTGTGCCCCTTGATCCCGACAAGGCCGGTACGGCCACGCTCCTCCGGGCTTCACGGCTTCCCTAGCTCAGTTCCTGCCGGGGGTCCCGCGTCGGAGGCAGCGATCGAGGCGTTGGCCTGATCAGCCAATGAACGCTGCCGACGACTCGCCAAGAGGAACGGCACCGCGATCAACTCGATGACCCCGCTGATCGCCAACGAGGCGGGGTAGCCGTACACATCGGCGGCCCGGCCGAGCAGCGGCTGCACCACCACTCCCCCGCTTGATCCCATGAGCGAGTCGAAGCTAAGGACTGTCGCGCGCTGCTTCGACGGGATCATGTCGTTCACGTAGGCCTGCCGCACCGGTGTGGCCGCCGAGGCGACCATGGCCCAGAACGTCAACAGCGCCAAAGCGACCAAGAAGACACCCGTGAGCCCGAGCACCACCAGAATCGATGCGCTGGCCACTCCGCTCAGAATCAACACTGTGGTGCGTTTGCGAACGAGGCGCCGGATGCGCGGTGCAATCCACCCGCCCAGCACCTGTGCTCCTGCCACGATGGCCGCCGCCAGGCCCGCAACGGAGTATGCGTGCGGGTCTCCGAAGAGCTGAAGCAGGTACGGCTGCAGGGCATAGAACACGTAGATCCCGACGCCGGCGCTGAACGGGGCTGCCAGCATCACGTAGCGTACGGGAGGATTTTTCAAACCGTTCTCGATCGAGGCGTCGACGACGGCGCGGCTCGCCTTGAGCGGATGGGCAGAATGCTCCGGGGTGAATCCGACGTCGCGCATGAGAAAGAAGGCGACGACGAACATAGCGAGGAGCACCCCGACGCGAATCAGGAACGGCACTCCGAGATTGGTGGCCTGCGCGATCACCCCGCCAGCCACCGAGCCCGCAAGCATGGCAGCACCTGACACCATCTGCCCGCGCCCGAGCACCGTCTCCAGGCCGCCCTCATATCCGGTGAAGCGCAACGCGTCCACGAGCCAAGCCTCCACCGCACCAGAGAAGAAGGTGAAGCCCAGGCCGAGCAGCAGCGACACCACGGCCCACCACCAGAACGGGGCCGAAAACTGCCACAGCAGATAGTAAAGGTAGGTGGAACCGGCCAGCGTCACGGTGCCCAGGAGGAACGAAACGCGGCGTCCCCAACCGTCGGCCACCACTCCGGTGGGCACTTCGAACACCACCATTCCGGCCGTGAAGAAGGCGTTCGCCGAGAAGGCCTCGAGGTTGCTGAGTCCCGCATCCAGCAGGAAGAGGGTGTTGATACCCCAGATGAACGAGGCCGCAAGGGTATTGCCAAGGGTCAACGTGAGAAAGATGCTTTGGATCTTTCGGGCGGCAGGGTTCATCGGGGCGACGTCCCCGCCTTGACGAGGGGCAACCACGTGGCCATTCTCGTCCGCTTCGGCAGCGCGCGCCAGAGCCCGAGGAGGCTGGTCCGCTAGCCGGCGATACCGCGAAACCCCATAGGTGAGCCCGGACGGCGGCCCCGCAAGGTCCGTTCTCGAAAAATTCCGTCGAATTCCGGGATTTTCGGCGGGCAGACGATCTTCGAGCTAATAATGTCGTAGGTCCCTGCGAGGCTTTCTTATGGCCGGTATTCGGGGAACGCAGCTGATCGGAACCGGCGCGCCCTCGGGCAGCGCGGGTCCGGATGCTGCCGTGCCGGGCGTCCGCGTGCACGAGCTGATCGACTCCGTGAGATCGCTTCGGCCAGGCGCCGACAGTACTGACCTGATCAACCAGTTGCGTGGCCTGGAGGACTTGAAGTCGGCCATCGCCGGCGCGCAGGCGAGGATCGCCGTGGCGTTCGACGCCGTCCAGCGCAGCGCCGACGCCGCGGCCGGTGTCCCGGCCGACGAACGCGGACGCGGCGTCGCAGCCCAGGTGGCTTTGGCCCGGCGGGAGTCCCCCGCCAAAGGATCCCGGCTCCTCGGACTCGCGAAGGCGCTGGTCACCGAAATGCCGCGCACCCTCGCCGCCTTGGAATCGGGACGGTTGAACGAATGGCGCGCGACCCTGCTCGTGAAGGAAACAGCCTGCCTGTCCGCCGAAGACCGCTGCGCCGTGGACGAGGAACTGGCCGCCGACACCGGCACCTTCGACGGCATGGGAGATCGGGCGATCCTCGCGGCGCCCCGGGCCGCGGCCTACCGGCGGGACCCCCGCACCGTCACCCAACGAGCCAGCCACGCCGCCACCGAACGGCACGTCAGCCTCCGCCCGGCACCGGACACCATGACCTACCTGACCGCGCTGCTTCCCGTCGCCCACGGCGTGGCCGTGCACGCGGCCCTCTGTCCCGGCACGCCGACACCCTCCGCAACGCCGGCGGGGAGACCCGCACCCGGGGACAGATCATGGCCGACGCCCTCGTCGAACGCACCACCGGCACCCCCGCAGGAATCGGCGGCGTCGAAATCCAGCTTGTCATGACCGACCGCACCCTCTTCCAAGGCGACGCCGAACCGGCCAGGCTCCGCGGCTACGGCATCGTCCCCGCCGGCTGGGCACGGAAACTCCTCAACGACAGCAGCGGCCATGGAACGTCCGCACAAGGTCAGTCCGAGGACGGCCAAACAGGTCCCGGCCAAAATCACGATTTGAAGGTCTGGCTCCGGCGCCTCTACACCGCCCCCGCAACCGGCGAACTGGTCGGCGCCGATTCCCGTGCCCGGCTGTACCCGGCCGGGCTGCGGCGCTTCATCCAGGCCCGCGACGACACCTGCCGCACCCCCTACTGCGACGCACCGATCAGGCACATCGACCACATCATCCCCTGGCACCACGGCGGCACCACCAGCCTGGCCAACGGGGCAGGACTCTGCGAAGCCTGCAACCACACCAAAGAACTCCCCGGCTGGACAACACAAACCCGGACAGCGCAAAACGGGACAGCAACAACCAGCCCCGGAACACGGCACGTCCTCGACATCCGCACCCCCACCGGCCATACCTACCAATCAACAGCCCCGCCCCTGCCAGGAGACGGGATGCAGGGCACAGATCCGCCCTATACCGTCGCTTCAGATTCCAGGCGCCACCGACGCAAGCTACGGCACCACGCCAAAGCGCTCAAATACGGCCAACCCGCCAAACCGCAGGCCGCGTGAGTAAACTATGCCGGGCCCGGCGCCGTGTCTTTCGGAGAGGCGTCTTTCGCAGCCGTATCTTTCCCAGCAAGCGGCAGCGTGATCTTCATGACCGTTCCCTTTGGCCCGCTGCGTTCAACCTCCACGGCACCGCGGGCTGCCGTGATGATTTCACGGACCAACGCCAAGCCGATTCCGAAGCTGCGCTGCCCAGGTGCGCCCTCAGGACTGTGTGTCCTCACGAAGCGGTCAAAGATCCGGGTCTGGTCCACTCCCTTGATCCCGGCCCCGGAATCCGCGACCGTGACCACCGCACGGTTGCCGAGTACCGCCGTCGTAATTCCTACTTCGCCGCCGGCAGGGGTGTGCGCCAGCGCGTTGTCGGCCAGGGCAAGGAGGGCGCGGCGGAAGCCATTGCCGTCTATGAGCGCGAACGGGCGGTCCTTTTCCGTCAGGATGACGCGGACGTTTTTCTCCCCTGCGAGTTGTTGCAGGCTCTCGACGACGGCGCGCGCCACCTTGGCGAGATCGCTCGGCTCTGCGGGGGCAGCCGCCGGCGAGCCTGTCGCCGCGACAAGCAATTCGTTGACGATGCCGGTGAGGGTCGCGGTGTCATTGCGGATGCGAGCGAGTGCTTCCCCGGTTTTGGAGTCCGCGGGGGCATCGCGCTGGGCGAGCTGGACGCGTGCGTCGAGGATGGCGAGGGGTGTGCGCAATTCGTGGCTGGCGTCCTGCACGAACCTTCGTTGCAAGGCCAACGCTTCTCCCAGGGACCTGATGGCACTCCGAGCGCTGAGCCAGCCGATGGCCCCGGCAAGAAGGATCCCCGCAATCCCGGCAACGATCATGGCCTTCAGGAGGTCCTTGGTGTCCAGATACGCGTAGACGGAGTCGGATTCGCCTGGTCCAGGCAGGGATGGATGCTGTGCTTGGTTGAAGAGGTAGATCGCCGCGGCCGCCAGCAGGCAAAGAACCAAAACCGCACACGCCGCGCTGATACGCACCGCGATCTTGAGCGACGCTTTGCGGAGCGTCGCCTGGTCCGGGTTCTCACTCATGGGAATGGTCCTCAATCATGGGGCTCGCCGATCTGGTATCCGAGGCCGTGGACCGTCCGGATCACCGTTTTGGAGATCTTGCGGCGCAAGTGGTGGACGTAGGTGTCGATCACGCCGGGCTGGTCCGTGGGGTGGAACAAGGTGTTGATGAGGTCTTCACGGGTGAAGACACGTTCGGGTTCGCCCGCCAAGGTTTCGAGGAGCCCGGCTTCCTTCGCCGTCAGCGTAACGACTGAACCGTACACGGAGCGCATGGAGCGTGCACCGGCGTCGAGCTCCCAATCCCCTATTTCCAGGGACTGGGGCGGCTGGGCGTACGTCCTGGTGAGGGCACGCAAGCGGGCGGCAAGTTCCATGGCATCGAACGGCTTGCTCATGTAGTCGTTCGCACCCGCGTCGAGGCCCCGGATCTTCTCATCGGTGGCACCGAGCGCCGTCAGGATGAGGATCGGGGTGGCAATCCCTTTGGCACGGATGGCCTTGATCAGTGCGATGCCGTCCATGACCGGCAGCCCCCGGTCGATGACCATCGCATCCCAACCCTGGGTCAACGCGAGGTGGAGCCCATCGCCCCCATTCACAGCCAAGTGGACAGCGAAGTCCGGCTCCAGGAGTTCGCTGATAAGCGGCCCCAAAGCGGCGTCGTCTTCGACCAGGAGGAGGCACGGCCGCTCAGCTGTTGTCATGCTGTCTATTGTTCCCCGGCGTGCCCGTTTGCGGCCCCCACTTTGACCTTGCGTCGCTTTTTGAGGAACTCGACTCCCCACGGAAGGACTGAGATCAGGACCATGATGACGGCGATCGCATCAATGTTCTTGGCAACGAACTCGTAGTGTCCCAGCCAGGAGCCCAGGAGCGTCACGGAGGTCGCCCAAATGACGGCACCGGCGATGTTCCATAGTGTGAAGGATTTGTAGTTGTAGCGGGCGATGCCTGCACTCAGCGGCGCGAATGTCCGCACAATGGGGACAAAGCGGGCCAAGACGATCGCCGGGCCGCCGCGGCGTTTGAAGAAATCTTCGGCCGTGTCGAGGTGGGCGGTCTTCAGCACGCGTGCGTCGTCCTTGAACCAGCGCCGTCCGAACTTGCGCCCGAGCATGTAGCCGATCTGGTCTCCGGCGATGGCGGCGGCCGATACGACGGCGATCAATACCGGCAATTCAAGCTGCAATTGCTGGTGAAGCAAGCCGGTAGTGAAGAGCAACGAGTCACCGGGCAGGAAGGGGAACAGGAGACCGGACTCGATAAAAACGATCAGTGCCACGACGCCCAGCGCCGCGGGGCCCATGCCCTGGAGGAGGGTGGTGGGATCGAGGAACGCGGGCATGGCAGAAAGTACGTGCATGGGGTCCTCCTCAGGATCCGTGTGCGTTGGTTGCGGTGGCTTCCGACGCGGTTGCTTCCGGGCGGGCTTCAGAACCAGCACCAAACGGCAACCGCGCGAAAACGCGCGGTGAGTACCGGTTCCAAAGCCCTGCCAAGACGATCACTGCGGCGCTGGTGGCCAGGAATGACGCCACAACATCGCTGGGGTAATGGACTCCGATGTAGATCCGGGACCACGCCACTACCACTGCCAGCACGGCACCGGCCCAAGCGGTGATGACTCCCCACCGGGTTCCCCGGACCAGGAAGTACAGGGCGAAGGCGAGCGCCACGGCAAAGGCGGTATGGCCGCTGGGAAAGCTGTTGGAACCCGTCTCCGGAGCCAGGGGGTCGAAAAGAAGCGCGGGGTTGGGCCGGTGGCGGGCAACGATCAGTTTGAATGCCTCGCTGGCAACCCAGCCCGAACATGCGAAGAGCACAAACATGACCGCACGCACGAAGGACTTGCGGACCAGGAGAAGGTACAAGCCGATCACCAGGACAATGCAAGCTCCCGCTACAGGGGCGAAGAGGAAATTCAGTGCCATGGCCACGGTAGTCAGTGCACCCACGTGATGCCGGCTGAGTTCCTGGTCCACACCGAATTCACTGGTGGTCAGGCCCGCAACAGACTGAACGCTGAAGCCAATGGCCAGTACTGCCGCGGCCAGGACAATGCCCCACAGAAGCCAGTACCTGGGCTGGGGAAGCAGCGGCACACTGTGACGGACGACGGCGGAAGGGCGGCCTTCCGTGGAAGTGTTGTGCTTGGGGTGTGATCGCATGGTGTCTCCGGTTCGGGGGTGACGGCCGTGGTACGGCCTGCTTCCACTCTGGCGCGCAGCACTTAAGAAGCTCTTAAGAACTCCTTGTCACCGCCCTTCCCCTTGACCCGCACGTGGCTGGGCCGCAGAGTTTAGGGACCGACTGTCCGCCACATCGAAGGGTCTGGAATGTCCGAATTTGCGATCTCGAAAGACGGTACCCGCATCGGCTACGACCAACACGGCGAGGGGCCTGCCGTGATTCTGGTCGGCGGTGCGATGCAATTCAGGGGCTTCGACGCCAACACGGTGGAAATGGCCAAACTCCTGGCCGCCAAGGGATTCACGGTGCTGAACTACGACCGGCGCGGCCGAGGGGAAAGCGCCGAGGCTCCGTCATTCACCCTGAAGGACAACATCGACGATCTCGCCACGCTCATCGATATTGCGGGCGGCCAGGCCGCGCTCTTCGGGAGCTCTTCCGGCGGCTCTATTTCCCTGGCCGCCGCGGCAGCAGGCCTGCCCGTCACGAAGCTCGCGCTCTGGGAGACTCCGCTGAGCGAAGAACTCGGCACCGGCGGGGCTGAATTCTTCGCCGGGCTCCAGGAACGGGTCAACTCCGGCGACAAGGCCGGCACCATCGAGTACTACATGAAGGACATGCCGCCGGAGTGGCTGGCCGGCGCCAAGAACAGTCCAGGATGGCCCATCATGATCGAATTGGGCCCAAGCCTTTTGGCCGATGCCGAATCCCTCGCGTGGTCCCAGTCCGCGCCTCGCGCTGAATTGTGGTCCGGCATCACCCAGCCCACTCTCGCGATCGTCGGCGAGCAAACCATTCCGATCATGCCGAAAGCGGCCGACTCCATCGTGGCCAACATCCCCAGCGCCCGAAAGGCCACCATTCCAGGCGCCAACCACGGCTGGGAACCTAGCGTCATGGCCGACGCCTTGGCCGAGTTCCTCGCCGAGTAGTACGGCAACCGCTTCCACCATGGAACTGGCCGCGGTCGCCGTCGAGCTCTACACGCTGGTTCCCTCGGCCTTCACGGCAGCCCGCACAGCGCGGGCCAAGGAAGCCAAGTCCGCGGGGGACGCCGAACTGGCGAAACACATCGCCCACTTGCCCAAGCCCTCGACCGCGGCGTGGGCGGTGAACATGCTCGTCCGGCACGGCACCAAGGAATTCGCGGGGGTGTTGGAGCTGGGGGCATCGCTCGGGGAGGCACAGGAGCAGCAGGATCACGACCGTCTCCGCACTCTCGGCCAACAGCGCCCCCGCGTCCTGGGTGCCGCCGTCGAGCAGGCCCGGACAGTGGCGGAAGGCCTCGGCGTCAAGGTCAGTGGCGCTGCCGCCATGGAGATCGAGGCAACCTTGAGGGCCGCCATGACCGATCCCGGCGCTGCCGCGGCGCTCCGCGGCGGGCAGCTTGTGCGTTCGCTCGCCACGAATGGATTGGAACCCGTGGATCTCTCGGGCGCGGTGGCGATTGCGGGCGCGCTTCCCGTGGTGGGCCCGAGCAAAGAAGAGCCCGACGACGGCGGGCGGCAACGCGGGAGGGCAGACTCACAGCGGGCTCGCGCCGACTCGGAGCGCGAACGCGAGAAGGCGCAAACCGCACTCGCGGAAGCAGAGCGCAGCGCGGACAAGGCCGACCTGGAACTCGCCCAGGCCGAGCGCGAAAAATCGGAGGCCGTGCGCCGGAGCGAACAACTCGCCGTCGACGTCAAAGCCGCCAAGGACAAGCTGGCCGCATTGCAACAGGAGCTTGCCGAGACGGAGTGGGCGATCACCCTGGCCGAGCGGAACCGCAAGCTGGCAGCCCGGCTAGCCGAGCGGGAGCGTCGGGCCGCGGAGACGGCGCGGGCCCGGCTGGCGGGGTTGTCTTAGCGGGTCGAACGTCCGGTATACCGGACAATCCGAGGCGTATTCTGGGACGATGTACAGTCACTCCGTGCGGCCCAAGGCGCCGGCCGCGGCCCAGGTGCTGGCGGTTCTTAGATACGTCGCCGGCCAGGCCGGCCCGGTCAGCGCATCAATCATTGCGCGCGATGTTGGCCTGCCTCGGTCCACCACATATCAGCTCATTGCCTCATTGATCGACGACGGCTTCCTGGTCCACCTTCCCGAGGAGCGGAAGTATGCCTTGGGGGTGACCGCCCATGAGTTGGGGACCGGGTATTCGCGGCAGGCTCCCATTCAGCGGATCGCCCGGTTCCCCCTGTCCCGGCTCGTCGCCCGGACCCGCCGGACTGCACACCTTGCCGTGATGCACGGGCGGGACGTCGTCTACGTGATCGAGGAGCGGGCCCCGCGGCAAAGCCCCTTGGTCACCGACACAGGAGTGCGCCTTCCCGCCCATCTCACGGCGAGCGGCCGGGCGATGATGGCCCAAATGGACCCCGCGCAGGTGGCCGCGCTTTTCCCAGGACCGGAGGCCTTCGCGGAGCGCCACAGCAACGGCCCGCAATCCTTGCCAGCGCTGCAGGATCTCTTGGCGCGGGCACGGTCGCTCGGATACGCCTGGGAGCAGGACGAGGTCACAGCGGGATTTTCCTCAGTGGCCGTCGCCGTCCTCGACCGGCAACGCTATCCCGTGGCCAGCGTGACATTGACGGTGTCGAACCGGGCATTCCCCGGCGGGAGCACGAGGCACAGGGCAAAGGACGCCGAGACGCCAGAGGAACGGGCGGTCCGCATCGAAGACGTCGCCAGGGAGTGGATTCCGGAAGTGACCCGGTGCGCCAGGGAGATCTCCCGCAGGCTAGGCACCCAAGCCTGATCCCGACGTCGTTCCCTCCTTGGCGTCGGGACGCCCGCTCACATATACGGCCAAAAGAAAGGACGCCCGCTCACCTCAGGTGAGCGAGCGTCCGCCGAAAACACCCCAAAGGTGAGCGAGCGTCGGAGGGGGCAGAGACTAAACTGACGCGGCGTTCGCCACGGAACCGGCTAGCGGAGCTTCTGCCTCCGAGTCGGGTTCCGTCGGGTAGACCATCTCGGCCGGAGCGTTGGAGTTCCTCTTGGCCAGCGGATAGAACACGATTGCGGTGACCACGAGGCCTACGAGCCAGGAGATGTCGGCCCCGCCCAGAAGGTCGGTCATCGGTCCCGTATAGAGGCTTTGCGCCAGGAACGGGATCTGGACGACGATACCGATCGCGTAGCTGAGCAGCGCGGTCTTGTTCCAGCGCCCGTAGCGCCCGTTCAGGTCGTACAGAGCCGGAATGTCCACCTTCTCCTTGGAAACCAGGTAGTAGTCCACCAGATTAATGGAGCTCCACGGGATGAAGACCATCAGCAGGAGAAGGACGAAGTTCTTGAAGTTGGCGATGAAATCCGGGGAAGCAAGGACGGCGATGAGCACCGAGAGCCCGATAAAGCCGATCACGTAGGCAAACCGGGTCCATGAAGCTACTGCGGACTTGCGGGTGAACGCCGTGACCGAGGTGAGCATGGTCATGTAGCCGCCGTAAGCGTTCAGCGTGTTGACGGTAAGTTTTCCGATCACGATCACCAGGTAGATGACCACCGCGACCAGTCCGCCACCACTCAGGTTCCCGAGGAAAGCGACCTGGCCGTCCAGGAACCGTGCCCCCTTGGGCAATGCGAGGGCGGCGAAGAGCGCTCCCAGGGTCATGGACCACTGGGACCCAATCACCGTGCCGAGGTACGCCGACATGAAGGTCTTGCGTGCCGGTGTTTTGGACGGCAGGTACCGGGAGTAGTCGGCCACGTACGGGCCGTAGGTCAGCTGCCATCCGGCCCCCAGCGAGATGGCGAGCAGGAAGGTGGGGAACTCGAAGCCGCCGGCACCTAGGAGTGCGCCGACGTCCTGGCTGGTCAACAACCTGATGCCCAGGTAGGTGAAGCCGAGGACACCCACGACGGTCGCAATGCGGCCCAACATGTGGATGTACTTGTAGCCCAGGGTCGCCACGACGATGGTCAGCACCCCGAAGACCACCATGCCCACCGCCGGGGTGTCCGTGTGGAGGATGAGGCCGATTGCTTGTCCTGAGAGGACCGTTCCGGTCGCTGCGAAGCCGAGGTACATCACGACCACGAGCACCAAGGGAATCACCGCCCCGAAGATCCCGAACTGCGCACGGCTGGAAATCATCTGCGGCAAGCCCAGCTTCGGCCCCTGGGCCGCATGGAGCGCCATGACCGCGCCACCCAAGAGGTTTCCGACCAGGAGGCCGATGATCGCCCACAGCGCATCGGCGCCGAACAGTACGGCCAAGGCGCCGTCGACAATGGCCGTGATCTGCATGTTCGCCCCGAACCAGAGCGTGAACTGCTGGCCCGGCGAACCATGGCGTTCATTTTCCGGGACAAAGTCGATGGAACGACGCTCAACGCGTGGCCCGCCCGATCCCGTTTTTCCTGTGGCCTGCATGCCTAATCCTCACTTTGACAACCGAAGTCCGATGTCCCCAACTGAGAATCAATCAGAGCACGCCAAGTGATACCGATCACGGAAAGGCGTCCAGGATTAGTCCGAGATCCCGGACGATAAGGCAAGCGCCGTCGTTTACCCCATTTTGCGGCCATCGCCGCCGGCCAGGCCCATGAACATCGTCTTGTGCAACACGTCCACGTGCCGCCGCGATACCTCCACGGCCGCGCGATCGTCGCCGTCCCGCAGGGCGTTGACGAGCGCAATGTGGTCCCGGTTGGATTCGTGGAGGAACTCGATAGGGTACGGGATGAAGTAGGCATAGAGTTCCGCCAACGCCTCGTTGTAGACGTCGACCGCCGCTCCAAGGCCCGACGACGCCGCGACCAACCTGTGAAACCGCTCGTCGGCCTGGTGGTATTCGGACCAATTGCTTGATCCGGCCATTTCCCGGGTAAGCCGCTCCAGCTCGTCCAGTTGGGCCGTTGTGGCATTGACTGCGGCGAAGTGGGTGACCGCGCATTCGAACAGCAGCCGGCGGTCCACCAGCCGGTTCACGGCAAGGGATTCCGCGGGCGAAGCAGCGAGCTGCTCAAGCACCTTCTGCGGCGGCTCATCAGCGACAAAGGTTCCGCCGCCGCGCCCTCGACGGCGGACAACGACGCCCTGGTCAGCCAGACTGGCCAGGGCCCTCCGCGCGGTGATCGGACTGACCGACAGGCCCAGCGCGACGTCTTGCTGGTCGGGCAGCCTCTCCCCCGGCTGAAGCAGCCCCAAGGATATGGCCATGCCGATCCGCAACCGCACGGCGTCGATGGCGCTCCGGCGGTCGATACCGAGCAAAGGAGCAGCATCGATGGGAGAGTCGCCGGTGGCGTCCTCGAGCTGACGGGTCATATCCGCTACTTTACGTGGCAAAATCCACCTTCCTTTTATTTGATCATTATGATCTAATATGAGGCGAGTCACAACGACAACGTGGAGAAACCAGTGCAACGCATCCTTCCCCTCATCGCCGCCCAAGCGGCACCCCGACTGATCGGCGAGCCGATCCAGGCCTTCGCGGACGAGGTCGCGGCCGCCGTCGCGATCCAACCGCAAAGCAAGCTCGTGGTCTTCCCGGAACTGCACCTTTTCGGGGATTCCAACCCGGACCTGCAGCGCACGGAAGTGCTGCAGGACTCGGCCGAGCCGCTTGACGGTCCCAGCGTCAGCGAGCTACGGCAGCTCGCCGCGGACCTGGGGATCTGGCTGGTTCCGGGCAGCGTCTGCGAGCGCGGACCCGAGGGACAATTGTTCAACACCCAGTTGGTCCTTTCCCCGGAAGGCGACCTTGCCGGGTACTACCGCAAGATCTTCCCTTGGCGCCCCTTTGAGCCCTACGACCCCGGCGACCGGTTCACGACCGTCGACCTGGAAGGGATCGGCCGGGTGGGCCTGAACATTTGCTACGACGCCTGGTTCCCCGAGGTGACCCGCCAGCTGGCGTGGATGGGCGCCGAAGTCATCCTCAACGTCGTCAAAACCACGACGCCGGACCGCAAGCAGGAACTCGTCCTCGCCAAGGCAAACGCGATTGTGAACCAGGTCTTCATGGTCAGCGTCAACTGCGCGGGCCCCACCGGCACAGGACTCAGCCTGATCGTCGACCCCGAGGGAAACACGATAGCCGAGGCCGACGACGACGCCCCAACCCTTCTCGCCGCGGAACTGGACCTCTCCGCCGTCGAGCATGTCCGCACGCACGGGACCGAAAACCTCAACCGTCCCTGGTCCCAATTCCGCCCCGGCGAGCCGCCCATTGACCTGCCCGTCTACCAAGGCCGCATCGACCCGACCACGTGGACCCCGCGGTCCTCCAACTCCTAAGGAACCACCGGTGACAACACAACCGAGCCTCACGCGCGCCCTGAAACTGCCCTCGCTGGTCCTGTTCGGCCTCGCTTACCTGACCCCGCTCATCGTGCTGGCGATCTTCGGTGTGATCGCAGAAACCACCGGCGGAGCATCCCCGTCGGCCTATCTGGTGGCCATGGTCGCCATGCTCTTCACCGCACAAAGCTACGGCCGCATGGCGGTTGCCTATCCGGTGGCCGGCTCCGCGTACACCTATATCAGGCGCTCCATCGACTCCCGGATCGGCTTCCTGGCCGGTTGGGCCGTCCTGCTGGACTACCTGTTCCTGCCGATGGTCATCTGGCTCATCGGGGGCTCCTACCTCACGGCGCAGTTCCCGGACATTCCCATCGGGGTCTGGATTGTCGCATTCATCGCGATCACCACGCTGCTCAACGTGGTTGGCGTCAAGGTGGCTGACAAGGCCAACTACCTCCTGATGGCATTTCAGCTTCTGGTGATAGTCCTTTTCGTGGCCTTGTCGGTTGGAACCTTGGTCTCGACCTCCGGCGCGAGCGCCCTGGTCAGCACCGCTCCGTTCTTCAACGACACGTCGAGCTTCGACAAGATCACGGCCGGCGCCGCCATCGCCGCGTACTCGTTCCTCGGCTTCGACGCCGTGTCCACCCTCACCGAGGAGACCATCGAGCCAAAGAAGACCGTGCCGAAGGCGATCATGCTCGTGGCACTCATCGGCGGCGCGATCTTCGTGGTCGTGTCCTACACGACCCAGCTGATCCATCCCGGCGGGGTGTTCGACGATTCGGCGTCGGCGGCGTCTGACATTGCCCTGAAGATCGGCGGGCAGTTCTTCGGCGCCGTTTTCCTGGCGGGCCTCGTGGTGTCCCAGTTTGCCTCCGGACTCGCGGCACAGGCCAGCGCCTCACGACTGCTCTACGCCATGGGCCGGGACTCCGTCCTGCCGAAGAAGATCTTCGGGGCGCTGAACAAGTCCTTCCACACGCCGGTATTCAACCTCGTCATCACCGGCGCTGTGGGACTCATCGCCATGTTCCTGGATGTCGCCACCTCGACGTCGTTCATCAACTTCGGCGCCTTCACCGCCTTCACCCTCGTCAACGTCTCGGTCATTGCCTACTACCTGCGCCAACGTCGCTCGGGCCACCGGCTCAGCGTATTGTTCTATGTGGTCATGCCGGCGGTGGGAGCCATCATCGACGGGTTCCTGCTCTCCCAGCTCGATTCGAATGCCATCACGCTGGGCCTGATCTGGCTCTGCGTCGGCGTCGTGGTGCTGGGCATCATCACCAAGGGGTTCCGGAAGGCGCCGCCGGAGATGGTGATGGAGGAAAAAGAACCCGCACTGGTGTGAAGACTGGCCACAGTGTTTCCAGGGTCACAGCACATAGGGAGAAATGAGGAGTGCGTGCGCATCACCCTAGCCCAGATCGATTCCGGCACGGACGTCAGCCGTAACCTCGACCTCATCGCGGATTACTGCGCACGGGCAGCCAACGAGGGCTCTGAACTCGTGGTGTTCCCGGAGTACTCAACATACGAGAAAAGCCGGGTGGACCGGAGCTTCGTGGACATGGCCGAACCCCTTGACGGCCCGGTGGCCGCACGACTCTACGCGACGGCGGCACGTGACGGGATCGCCGTCGTCGCGGGCCTCCTGGAAGCGTCCGGTGAGCCCGAAGCGTCCGGTGAGCCGGACCGGGCGTTCAACACCTTGGTGGCGATCGGTCCGGACGGTTCCCGCCTTGCCAGCTACCGGAAGATCCATCTGTTCGACTGCCAAGGCTTCCGCGAATCGGACTACATCAAACCGGCGCAGGAGCCCGTGCCCGTCACTTTTTCCTGCGGCGGCATGACCTTCGGATTGATGACCTGCTACGACCTCCGCTTCCCCGAGTTGGCGCGCATCCTCGCCGACGCCGGCGCCGAGGTGCTCCTCGTCTGTTCCTCTTGGGTTCCCGGCACGGCCAAGACGGAGCAATGGGCAACCCTGGCCAAAGCCCGGGCCATCGAGAACGGGGTGTACGTGGCGGCGGTCTCCCAGACTCCTCCGGTGTCCATCGGCTACAGCATGCTCATTGATCCCCTGGGCATTGTCCTGCATGGCCTCGGCACGGAGCCGGCCTTCGCGACGCTTGACCTTTCACCGGATGCCGTCCAAGCAGCGCGGGACCAGTTCCCTACGTGGCGGCACCACCGGCTCCCCTGGTAATCCCGCGACCTCTTCTAGGCCGCCCCACTCTGTGCTAAACCAAAGTCAAGATGCACGATGCTCCGAAGGAGAAACGCGATGAGCACTACAACGGACAAAGGAGCAGGCCGAGGGCTGGAGGTCCGCTCGATCGACTATGTTCCCTTGAACGAGCGGCACGGCAAGGTCTCCCACATCGGACCGCTGTGGTTCGTCAGCAACGCCCAGATCGCCACCTTGGCGGTGGGATTGATCAGCATTACCACCGGCGGCAACCTGATCTGGTCCCTGCTCGCGATCGCCATCGGCGTGCTTGTCGGCACGCTTTTCATGGCGGCGCACTCTTCGCAGGGCCCGCAGCTCGGCTTGCCGCAGATGATCCAGTCCCGGCCTCAATTCGGGTATATCGGCGCCCTGCTGGTGTGGCTCTTTGCCTATCTTCAGTACGCTGGCTTCAACATCTTCAACACCATCCTGGCCGGCCAAGCCATCTCGGAATCGGTCAACTTCGGTTCCCAAAACTTGTGGTTCTGGGTGGTCACCATTCTCGCCGTCGTCGTCGCCCTGTTCGGCTACGACCTCATCCACGCCTTTGAGCGATACCTCACGTACTTGACCATTGTCATGCTGGCGCTGCTCACCATTGCAGCCGTCAAACTGGTCATGCCTGCCGGCGCATACAACCTGGCTGACTTCCACTTGGTGCCGTTCCTGGGCCAGCTGGGTGTCGCGGCCGGCTACCAGATCTCCTGGGCCATCTACGTCTCGGACTACTCCCGCTACCTTCCGCCGGCAAGCGGACGGGGCACCTTCCGGTGGACGTTCTGGGGCAGCGCACTCGGCGGTATCTGGGTGATGTTCCTGGGCGCGTACATCGGCGCTGCGGCCGGGGAGAACTTCGAAACCATCGGCTCGATCAAATCCACCGCCGACCAGCTCTTCGGCGGGTTCGGTGGAATCGCCTTGTTCGTCGCCGCCCTGGGCCTGCTGTCCGTGACGGCTTTGAACATGTACGGCGGTTCGCTGACCCTGATTTCGTCCATCGACAGCGTGCGGCAGATCCGGCCGACGCTGAGGATCCGGATCATCACGATCTCCATCACCGCCCTGATTTCCGTGGTCCTGGCAAACCTTGCTTCGGCCGACTTCCTCGCCAACTTCAACGACTTCCTGCTGTTGGTGCTCTACTTCTTCATCCCGTGGACTGCCGTCAACCTGACCGACTACTTCATTGTCCGCAAGGGCCACTATGCCATCGCGGAGATCTTCAAGCCTGACGGGATCTACGGACGCTGGGGCTGGCCCGGCATCATCTCCTACCTGGTCGGCTTTGTGGTGATGATCCCCTTCTTCTCTGCCGGCAAGCTCTTCGTCGGATTCATAGCCCACGCCCTCGACGGCGCCGATATCTCGCTGTTCATCGGACTCCCCGTCTCTGCCGGGCTGTACTGGCTGATGACGCGGCGCATCGACGTCGACGCAGAGACCCGCCTGGCCACGGCAGAAGCGGAGGAGGTGGAGGCAGCAGCGCACGAACACCTGCTGCCGTAACGCGTCCCGACAGACTCAGGCCGTTGCGATCTCAGGCGGTTGCGATGACCGTCGACCTCGCCAAAACGTTGCCGGACTTGTCCAAGGCCTCGACGGCGGCCCTCGGCGCGGCGGCCACCGCCGTCGAGGTTTCAAAGCCGCGACGCGGAACCGTCACTGCTTCGGACAGCGGCCCGGAGCCGGCTCCGGTCAGGAACCTCCACTTGGCGACCTCGGTTGCGCCATTCCAGCTCGTGTAGAGCTGCATCGTGGACCCGTTGCCCGGAGCCGCGGCCAAGTCGGGGACGGTGTCCGGCCGGCCTGTCCACGGCGAGCGGTAGGTGCGGTAGGAGGCGTCACCCAGTCCGGTCGCCTCGAATACCGCTTTCCCATCGGGAGTGAATTCGGTGGCGGCCGGATCTGCGCCCCAGCCGACCAGGACATGCCCGTTATCGAGGAACTGCAGGTTCCCTTCGGCGTCGCCCCGGTGGCCGCCCCGGCTGAACTCCTGCTTCACCACGGCGGTGCGAGCCTTTTCGTCGACGGCGAGGAGCAACCCGCGCGACGTTCCGGTGGTGCCCTGGTTGTAGTGGTTGTCGAACATGCTGATGATGCCGTTGGGCCGGCGCCGAACATCATGTTGCCAAGCGAAGACCGATTCAGGGGTCATCGAGAAGTCGCTGCGCTTCCCGCCCAGACGCCAACGGATCTTCCCGTCGGGACGGCCGATCAAATAGGCGGTGTGCGTGTGGCGGGACGAAACCAGGAGTGCGTCCCCGCTCTCGTCCACGGAATTGAGATGGAACGGATCGAACGCTTTCGTGGCATCGGAGCCGTCGGCCTTGGGGTTGTCGGACGGGCGCAAATGGGACTCAGTCAGGTCGATATGGTCCGAGGCCGTCCAATCGAAGAGGACCTTGCCGGAACGGATGGCGACTTCCTGGACATGGCAATCAAACATGTAGCCCTGCGCTGGACCGCCCACTGATGTCAGGTCATGCTGGACGGTCGGGTAGGAGATCATCAATGCCGTCCCGGCGGGGGTGATGGTGAACTCGTGCAGATCCGCTTGCATCCCGTTGCCTGTGTTGACCTCGGCCACGGTGCGATAGTGGACGTCCTTGAGGACGCCCTTCCCCGCGCCGTGTCCGCCGGTTCCGATTCCCGTCCAATAAGTCAGTACCGGCTGGCCTTCGAAGGCTTGCACGCGAAGGTCCGTCACGCCGGAGCCGGTCGGTTCCATCCATATCGGTTCCCCATGGTTGTCCATGATCAGCCCGTTCGAGCCATGGCCCATCGGTCCCACGAACAGCAGGCCCGCGCCGGTGGGTCCGGTGGCCCAGCTGGCAACGCGGGCAGCGGTCAAAGCGGTTGAGACGAAGCTACGGATCGCCGGAGCGGAAGCTGTGCTGCCCGCCGACGGCGTCGGTGACGCTGCCGGCGTCGGTGTCGCCGCGCTGACCGGGGCCGTTCCGCCGGGCAACACGCCCGTCCTCGCGATGCCGAGTCCGGCGACTATTCCCGCGCCTGCCATCCCCGCCCCGGTGAGGAATCCACGCCGGCTGACCCTGAAGCGGGACCCGCGGTGTTCCCGCGAGTCTGCCCGATCGCCACTCCCAGACTCCGTGTTCTGCTCCATCCCCTCAGGATAGAACTGGAATACGGCACGGGAACCGGACAGAAGCTGCAAGTTTGCTGTAAGAGCGCGGAGCGGGACCTCGGTGTGTGGCGGGGTCTGTCACGGCGTCACGCGGAGCAGGTTCTTGTTCCCTCTCATCCACCGCGAGCCCGGGATTCCGGGGTTTCAGCGGAGTCGCATTGCCAGAAATTTGCCTCACGTGACGCGGGTGGAGGCGGACTGTTGGTTGAGGTTGGCGTGCGCGGCTTGGTAGTCCGGGTCGCTGACGGGCTCGATCCACGTGGCGCTCATTCCGTTGTCGTGCTCCACCAAGGCCACGTGGCACATCATGTTGTCACGTGTTCCGCCGCCGTGCCAGTGTTCGGGTCTGGCCAAAGGGGTGGGAATGCCAGTTGGTGCGGGCGCCGGGGGTGAAGCGGACCCGTCGCCGCCCCGAGACGCGACGGCGCCTCGCCGTTGTGGAGGGGGTTGAGGTAGACGTCTCCCGTGAACCTCTCCGTCGGGGCTTTGGCCGTGCCTGCTGAAACGGGTACTGCAAGTGCCGGTAACCCAACGGTGCACCTCCGCATCGCCGTGGCGCATGGGACCGCGGAGGTGGATGTGACATGGGTGACAATAGTGACGTTTGGTGCGAAGCTTGTCACGCGAGTTGACTATTCTGTCAACCCGGGTCTCATTTGATCCTCAGGGAGAATTCGTGAAGAAGATTCTTAGCGTTTCCGGGGCGTTGTTGCTGTTGCTGGGTGCGGTCTCAGCAACAGCGCCGGCGGCAGTTGCCCAACCATCTCCGTCCGCCAATTGGCATGCGGAGAAGGCCTGCGCCGATGTCCCAGCCGGCTCTGCCTCGTGTTTTGCGCTCAAGTACGTCGATGATTCAACGAACGCGGGCCAAGCGCATGGAGGACAAGCCAAGCCTGCTTCGAGCACGCCACCCGCCACCGGCAAGACCCCTGCGGATATACAGAGCGCTTACAACATCACCGGCCTCCAGTCCGGCGGCCGAACGGTCGCCGTCGTGGATGCCTACGGCTATCCGAACCTTGAACGCGATCTCGGCGTTTACCGCTCACAGTTCGGCCTTCCGGCATGCACGGTCAGCAACGGCTGCCTCACGATCATGGACCAAAACGGCGGGAACAAGCTCCCCAGGTTCAATTCCGGGTGGGCTGACGAGACCTCCCTCGACGTCGACGCCATCTCGGCAGCGTGCCCGGACTGCAAAATCCTGGTGGTACAGGCGACAACAGCCAGCCTCACCAATCTTGGTACAGCCGTATCGACGGCTGCCAAGCAGCCAGGCGTCGCGGCCATCTCCAACAGCTACGGCGGCGGGGATTCGGCGGACTCCAGCTACGGTGCGTACTACAACCACCCGGGCATCGCCGTGACAGCGTCAACCGGTGACAACGGGTACACCGGCTCGTCCTATCCTGCTTCCTCGAGCTACGTCACCGCGGTGGGAGGCACCTCGTTGGTCAAGAACTCCAGTTCACGCGGGTGGGGCGAATCTGCCTGGTCCGGCTCTGGATCGGGATGCTCAAGTGTCAACGCCGCGTTGCCGGCGGCTGCCACCTTCGGCACCGGCTGCAGCAAGCGCGCCTCAGCGGACGTGTCCGCCGTCGCAGATCCGCAGACCGGCTTGGCAGTGTACGCACCGAGCAGCAGCACCACCTCGTCATGGGCCCAGTACGGAGGCACTAGCCTCTCCTCGCCCCTGATCGCGGCCATGTATGCGCTCTCCGGGAACACCGGCAGCTCCTCGGCACTGGCCAACTCCCTCCCCTACACAAACTCGGGGCACTTCAATGACGTCGCCTCGGGTTCGACGGGCACTTGCTCCACGAGCCAGTGGTGCCTCTCCGGCACCGGATGGGACGGGCCCACAGGCGTCGGCACTCCGAACGGGGTCGCAGGACTCTAAATATGCGGTAATCGCCCGAAGGGTGGCCGGCGTCCAAGGATGCCGGCCACCTTGCTTTTAAAGGGCAGCATCACTAGTGCTTAAGGTTCGTCAGCTCCTGGAGAACCTCATCCGAGGTGGTGATGATGCGGGCGTTGGCCTGGAAGCCGCGCTGGGCCACGATCAGGTTGGTGAATTCCTGGGAGAGGTCCACGTTGGACATTTCGAGGGCCCCGGCAGTCAGGGTACCGAGTCCCGCGGCGCCCGGGGCACCCAACTGGGCCGCGCCCGAGTTGGCGGTAGCCACGTAAGTCGAGCTACCGGCTTTTTCAAGGCCTCCGGGGTTGGTGAAGCGGGCAAGGGCCACCTGTGCCAACACCTGCTTGGCACCATTGCTGAACGAGCCGATGAGTGAGCCGTCGCCGCCCAGGGTGAAGGACTCCAGCTTTCCTGCCTCGGATCCGTTCTGGCTGCCGACCGTGAGCGTGCTCATGGAGGCAAAGCCGGTCACAGTAGACATGTCCACCGTGATGCCGCCGACGGTCATGGCACCGCCCGAGGTCAGCGCACCGTTCGCGAACGTGAGGGTGGTGTTGCCTGCGGCGCCGTTGGCGTCTGCCCCGGCCACATCCCAACCGCCCGCAGAGCGGCTGAACGTGAGCGTCAAGCTGCGGGAAGCGCCGTCGGCGTCGTAGACCTTGACTTGGCGCTCCACGCTGGTCCCCACGGCCGCGTCGGACGGCAGGTTTCCGTCAAGCGAGGCCTTGGTGGTGGCGACCGCCGCCGAGGTGGTGTTGGGCGAGAGGGCGATGGGGCCGATGGGACCGCCCTGGTTCACGACGCCGTTGGCGGCGGACCAGCCCTGCAGGATGCCGCCGTCGGGACTCACGAGCCGGCCGGCCGCGTCCATGTCGAAGGCGCCGGCGCGCGTGTAGAGCTGCTGGCCGGCCTTGCTGGTGATGAAGAACCCGTCGCCGGAGATCATCATGTCGGTGGCGCGCCCGGTGCTCTGCGACGAGCCCTGGCTGAAGTTGGTGCTGATTCCCGCCACGCGCACGCCCAGGCCGATCTGGGCGGGGTTGGTGCCACCGGTTTCAGTCTGCGGGGCGCCGGCGCCCTGCGTCATCTGGGAAAGCGTGTCCTGGAACTGGGTGGAGGAAGCCTTGAAGCCGGCGGTGTTCACGTTGGCGATGTTGTTTCCCGTGACGTCCAGCATGGCCTGGTGGGCACGGAGGCCGGAAATTCCGGAGTACAGCGAACGAAGCATGGTGTTGCCTTTCTTCGGGTGGTTCGGGGAGTCTTATGGAGCGTCAGGCGGTGGGCGAAGGAGCCGGTGTGGGCGACGTTGCGGCCGTCATCCCGCTGATGGAATCGAGCGGAACGTTCACTCCCCCGACCGCCACCGTGGGGGTTCCGGCAGCGAAGGAAACAGAGCTCGCGACGCCGGAGCCCTTCGTCCCGTCCGGGAGAGCGTAGCTGACGTTGTGGCCGATGACCTGTGCCGCAGCGCTGCGCATCTGGAGCGAAAAGCTCTCCTTGGCGTCGGCGGTGAGTTCCGTCATTTTTTCCATCATGGACAGCTGGACGGTCTGGCTCATCATCTGGTTGGTATCCATGGGTGAGCTCGGATCCTGGTTCTTCAGTTGTGTCACCAGCAGGGACATGAACATGTTCGAGTCCATGGACTGCGCGGGCGCGGACGCGGCGGTTCCGGCTGCGGTGGTTCCAGGCTGGACTCCGCTGCTTGCCGCGATGGCTTGGATGGTCACTATTGGCTCTCCTTCATCAGACAAGAATGTCCAGGCTGCTGGTACTGCTTCGGGGAAGTACGACGGCGGTCCGCGGCAGGCGAACCGGCTCGCCGTCGCTGCCGCGCGGGAAGGCGGAGCTATCGGCCGGGCGTCGGTCCCGGGGGTCCGAGCCTCCCGCGCCGGCACCGGCCGGAGCGTTGTGTTCGGACAGGTCGAGGCTGGCGCCGAAGCCTGCTTCGCCGAGTCCGCGCCGCAGTTCCGGCAGGACGCTACGCACTGCCTCGCGGCCTGCTTCTCCGGGGGCGAACAATTCGATCCGCACCCCTGAACCGTCGATATGGGCCCGGACCGTCAGCGGGCCGAGGTCTTCCGGGGACAGCTTCAAGGTCATGACATGGGCGCCGGGCGCCGCCGAGGCAAGGGAGAACAGCGGCCCGGACACTTGTGGCAGCAGTTTCGCTGGGTCTGCCTGGGGCGTGAGGGGTGCCATGTCTGCGGGGGCCGCCGAAGGAGCTTCCTGGAGCGGCGACGCTGGCTGCACCACCACCGGTATCCCAGCCGGAATCCCCGGAGGAAGCGGGGGTGCTGCGGCCGCCGGGGTGTCCTCCCCGAGGATCCGCTGTGGCTCCTGCGGCGTCGTAGGTTTCCCGGCGGGAAGTGCGACGGCGGTGGCGGACTCGCCTGCCGGGGCCGCGGTCGCGTCGACCCCGGGTTCGGGGCCGGCGGGCAACGGTTTGGTGGGCAGCGCGGTTCCGGGAAGAGGGCTCGCGGGCAACGGGCTCGTCGGTTGAGTGCCGGCGGGCTGCAGACTGGCCGGCAATAGGCTGGCCGGGATCTGACCGGTCTGGCGTGAGCTTTGACCAGGCTTTCCGAGCAGCACTGCCGGCACAGGCGGAGCAGGGACCAAAAGAGGAGGGACCGCAGGCGCTTGGGCCGAAGTACCGGAGGCCTTCGAAGGCACCGGGTTTGCCGTCAGCGCCGCCTGAATGCTGCCCGTATCCATCCCTACGGCAAGGCCTGCCGTTGCCACCGTGCCTGCAACCACTCTGGCCGGCGCCGTACCGTCAACCACGCCGACTTTGACCGGCACAGCGCCGCCCGAGCTGCTCGCCTGCGGAGCAGCGGTCCCGGCTGAGGGACCGCCGGCAACGGCGGCCGCGCCCGCAACAGCACCTGCCGCAACAGCGGCAACAACACCCGCAACGACACCTGCCGCATCCACAGCACCCGCCGCATCAACCGTGTCCTTGGGGACCTTCGTCCCCTCCGGCTTGGCAGCTCGGGCGAGCGGCACGGTAGCGTCGGCCGCGGGCTTCCCCTGCGCGCCGCCGTCGGGCGCTTGCTGCGCGGTCCCATCGGAGGTCTTCGGACCCGACGCCAGCACGCCGTTCATCACCGCCTCGAAACCGGCGGAGGCGCCAAGCTGCGGCACCAGCGGAGAGCCCGGAACAGCCGGACGCGGGGAGGCCGCAACGGCGGGAGGCAACTGCATCACGAGCCTCCCGCCGGGACTATGCGGCGGATCGCGGTCAAGTTGGACTGCTGTTCCCACGCATCGCGGATCTGGATGGTCTGGCCGGGGACGGGAGCGTCGATCGCTTTGCCGTTACCAAGGTAGATGGAGATGTGTTCGCCGCCGAAACTGACCAGGAGGTCGCCGGGCTTGGCCTGGGCCAAGGACGCCACTGGCGTGCCTTGGCGCATTTGATCGCTGACGACGCGCGGCAGATTGACGCCGAGATCCTTGAAGACACGCTGCACGAAGCCCGAGCAATCCATGCCCACGGCCGGGTCCGTGCCGCCCCACACGTAGGGCACGCCCACGTATTTCTTGGCGTCAGCCACTACGGCATCGCCGGTGACACCGCCGGCGGCCGTGCCGGTTCCGACCCCCGAAAGCACTCCGAGGCCCGCAATGCCGGAGAGCGCGGCATTGCCGGGGAGGGCTGCAACGCCGGAGAGGCCCGCGGTTCCCGCGAGACCCGCGGTGCCGTCGAGGCCCAAGGAAGAAGCGAGCTGGCTGACGTCCGGCGTCGTCGATCCCCCGACGGCGGTGCTCAGCGCTTGCGCGAAGGACGCCGCGTCCGTCGAAGAGGCCGTACCCGCGGAAGGGTCGGCCGTCGCGGAAGTTGCTTGCGGGCTGATGCCCTGGCTAAGTTGCTGCAACATCGATTGGATGCTTTGGATGCGCCCGATGGCCTCCGCCATGCTCATGAGGTGGCCTTCCGGTGCCACGCGGAGGACGCGATCTCGTCGAGCACGCTTTGTTCGGCGTGCAGCGCGTAAGCCTCGAAAGCGGCGCCGTGACGGGTTTCGAGCTTCTCCAGTCCCACGGCCCGGCGCTTTGCCTCGGTGTATTCGGCACGGGCCTCGGCGGCTTCAGCTTCCGCGCTGGCGGCCAAGGCGTCAAGCTCAGCCAACATGCTTTGCGCGGACGCGCGGGAGGCCGCGATGGCCAGGAGCGACGCGGAGCTTCCGGGATCTCCGGCGGATTCGGCCAGCTCTTCCCGGGCCGTAGCGCGCCGGGATCGCAAGGACGCGGTCCGGGAGTTGGCGCGCGCCAGGCCGCTGGCAGCGGCATCCTGCTGGGTCTGGCGCAGGCGCAACAGCCCGGCCAGGGAGAATTGACGGTTCACGCGGCTCCTTCGAGGCTTGCGGAGAGCCGGAAGAGTTCCGGCCACGACTCGCTGTACGGGGTGGAATCGTCCATGCTTTGCTGCAGGAACCCGTTGATGGCGGCTTCATGGTCCAGCGCCGAGTCAACCAAGGGATTGCTGCCACGGTGGTAGGCCCCGACGTCGATCAGGTCCTGCGCGCTGCGCCGCGCGGCGAGGACCCTGCGCAGGGAGGCCGCGAGCGCCGTGCGATCAGCGGAGTTGACCTTGGAAGCCACGCGGGACACCGATCCAAGGACATCCACCGAGGGGAAGTGCCCCGTGACGGCGAGCTTCCGGTCCAGGACCACGTGTCCGTCGAGAATCGAGCGGGCGGCGTCGGCGATCGGTTCGTTGTGGTCGTCGCCGTCCACCAGCACCGTGTAGATACCGGTCACGGATCCGGTTTCGGCGGTGCCGGCGCGTTCCAGGAGCCGGGCCAGCACGGAAAAGGTCGACGGCGGGTAGCCGCGGGTGGCGGGAGGTTCTCCGGCGGAGAGGCCGATTTCGCGCTGGGCCATGGCCACACGGGTCAGCGAATCCATCATGAGCACCACGTCCTGGCCGGCCTCGCGGAAGGATTCGGCAATCCGGGTGGCCGTGACGGCGGCGCGCAAGCGCATCAGGGCAGGTTCATCGGACGTTGCAATAACCACCACTGAACGGGCCAGGCCTTCGGGACCGAGGTCATCTTCCAGGAACTCCCGCACTTCGCGCCCGCGCTCCCCCACCAAGGCAATCACGGAGACTTCGGCGTCGGTGCCGCGGGCGATCATGGACAGCAGCGAGGACTTGCCGACGCCCGAGCCTGCGAACAGCCCCATGCGCTGGCCGCGGCCAAGGGTGGCCATGGTGTCCAGGACACGGACGCCCGTCTGGAGCGGTGTGTCCACCCGGGCGCGGTGCATCGCGGACGGGGCTTCGTTGTCCAGGGGGACCATGGGACTCGCGGGCAATGGGCCCTTGCCGTCGATCGGACGCCCGAGCCCATCCAATACCCGCCCGAAAAGGCCGCGGCCGGTAGGGACCAGGATCGGAGCGCCCTTGGAACGGGCCGGGTCTCCCGCGGCCACTCCGGTCAACCGTCCCAGCGGCATGCAGCGCACGGCGCCACTGACTGAGGCGACCACTTCGGCGTCAAGTCCCGGGGCCTCACCGATGGTGACCAGATCTCCCACCGCGCAGTCCAACCCGGAGACCTCCAGGCCAAGGCCGAGCACGGACGTCACAGTGCCCACCCGCTGCGGTGCCGCGGCGGCGAGGGCTGCGCGGAAACGGCCTGCGTGCGGCCGGTATGCGGTAAGGCTCATGCGTCGTTCCCCAACAGGGCTGCTTTGGCCCTGTCCACCGCGGTACCGAGCCGGGCGTCGAGCCAGCCCTGCGGATACTCCGCGATCGCATCGCCGCGGCCCAGTGCGGGATCGGCCTTGAGTTCGACGCCGGCCACGCTCCCGACGTCGACGGCGGTCAGCGCGGCGAGGTCCTCCGGGTGGAGCCGGACAGTGGTCACTGTTTGCACGTCGGAGACCGTTGCCAGGGCACGGGCCAAGACGGCGCGGGCGGTGTTCGCGCCGTCGTTGAGCTCGTAGCCCAGGATGGCTTCGGCGAGTTCCATCGCACCGGCTGCCAAGACGTCCTGTGCTTCCTCCAGCACGGCGCCGCGGCGCTGCCGGGACTCGGCGGCCGCCGCTTCGAGCGCACGGACAGCGTGCCCCACGGCCAGGCGCCCGGCGTCGAGCATTGCGCGGTGTTCGGCTTGAAGCTGTTCCCGGAGACCCAGCTGTTCGGCGGCCGCTGCCCGGATTCCGGCCGCGTAGCCTGCCGCGTGCCCCTGGGTGTACCCCCGGTCCTCCTTGCGTGAGCTCGTGGCCGGCTGGATGTCCGGGAAGACCACCCTCCGGAGTCCGGCTTCAGTAGACATAGTCGTCTTCTTCGCCGCGCCGGACCACGATGGCGCCTTCGGCCTCAAGCTCACGGATGGAACGGACAATCTCTGCCCGCGCCTCTTCAACCTGGGAGGCGCGCACAGGCCCGGCGGAAGCCATCTCGGCTTCGAGGATTTCGAGGTTGCGCCCGGATACGTTGGTGCGCACTGCCTCGAGCACGGCGGAGGGCGCACCCTTCATGGCGACGGCGAGCACTTCGGCATTGACGCCGCGCAGGATCTGCTGGATGTCGCGGCGTTCCAACTTCACGATGTCCACGAACGTCAGCATCCGGGCGCGCACTTCCGTGGCCAGCTCCGGATCGAGGGTTTCCAGGCCTTCCAACACGGAGCGCTCGGTGTTGATGTCGGATCGGTTGATGATGTCGACGAGGGGCTGGATGCCGCCCACAATCTCACTCGACTTCCTTTGCGACATGACGGCTCCGGCGCGAACCTTGAGGGTCTCGGTCACGATGCCCACGGCTTCCGGCGAAGCCATCCCCATGGTGGCGATGCAACGGGCCACCTCACTCCGTTGCACGTCGCCCAGGCCGGCCATGACGGCGGATGCCTTGCCTGGCCGCAAATGCGCCAGGATCAAGGCAATGGTCTGCGGCATTTCGCCGTCGATGAGGGCCAGGAGCTGGCCGGGATCCATCATTTCCAGGAATTCGAAGGACTTCCCGGCCATCGTGGATGCGAGACGGTCCATGAAACCGGCGGCTTTGTCCGCACCGAAGGACGCTTCCAGGAGCCCGACGGCGAATTCCTGGCCGCCGCGGGCCGTGCGGCGCCCGCTGACCGCAAGGTCGTGGAATTCTGTCAGGACATGGTCCGCCACGGCTGACGAGACGCGGCGCAAGCGCACGATCTCGCCCGCGATGTCCTCGGCCTCGGACTCGGAGAACTGGGTCATGAGGGAGGCTGCGCTGGCCGGGCTCATCTGCATCAGCACCACGGCCACCTTCTGGGCACCGGTCAAGCCGCCTACGTCCAACTCCCCGGCCCTCATACCGGCTGCCTTTCATCCATGAGTCCCCGCAGGTAATCGGCGGTCCGTGCCGGGTTCTCGGCAACCATGGCCTCAATCTGCGCCCGCCGCCGTTCGCCGTCGAGAGCTTCGGCTCCGGACATCGGCAACGCCGGAACCGGATGCACAGGCGGCAGTTCGATCGCCGACGTGGCGGGGGGCCCTTCGAGCGCCGGAACGGACACCGCTTGGGGCAGCATCTCGTAGTCCATCCGCTCGCCAAGATCGACGGGCTCGCGGCGCTGCCGGCGGCGCAGGAGGATCAGCACCAGCACAATCAGCGCGACCACGGCCAGCAGGACGCTTCCGGCCAGGATGAGGGTATTCATCAAATCCGACTGTTGCTTGGCATCGGCTTGCGCTTTTGCCGCGCCCAGCGCCTGTGTCGCTGCGTCTGCAGCGGAAGTGCTGAAGGGCAGCACCTCAACCGTGACCACGTCGCCGCGGGTGGGATCGACGCCGGCCGCGGAAGTGACGAGCGCCTTGACGGAGTTGACGTTGAGTCCGGCCGCCGCGGCCTGGTTGATGGCGACGGAGATCGTCTGGCGTTTGAGGGCGCCTTGCGGAATGGTGCGGTCCTCCGTGACCTTGTTGACGGCGTTGTTCTTGGTGGTGTCGCTGGAGTCGAAGGTCCCGTTGCCGTTGGTGCCGCCCGGCACGGCAATGTTGTCCGGGCCCAGGACACCGGAGGCGCCGCCGCCGGTTCCCGTGTACTTCTCTGTCTTGGTGGTCTCGCTCAGCGGAGCGGCATCCTTGGCGGTGGAGAACGTCTCGCTGCGCTGCTGCGCAGACTCGCCCGTCACATCGGCCGCGACGGCGACGGTGGCGTTGCCGGGGCCGACTACCCGGTCCAGGACGGCCTTCACCGAATCGGAGGTGCGCTGCTGGTAGTCGGCGGCTTGCTTGGACGAGGACCCTGTGGCTCCCCCTCCCACAGTGGAGAGGACGTTGCCTTGGGAGTCCACCACGGTCACGTTCGTTGGCTTCAGGTTTTCGATCGCCGCCGAGGTCAAGTGCACGATTGCCTGGACCTTGTCTGCGGACAGGGTGATACCCGGCTGCGTTTCCACGAACACGGATGCCGTGGCGTCGGGAGCATTGTCCACGAAGACGGTTTTGGCGGGAAGGGCCAACTGCACGGCGGCTGTCTTCACGCCGTCCATCGCCTGGATGGTGGTGGCGAGTTCGCCCTCAAGCGCGCGCTTGTACGTCACGGTCTGCTGGAACTCGGACGAGGTCACCCCGAGCTTGTCGAGCAGGGAATAGCCTGTGGCCGCGGCCGCCGGCAGGCCCGCCGCGGCTGCTTTCAGCCGTTCGTCGTTGACCTTGTCGTCGGGGACAAGGATGGTGGAACCGCCGTTGCTGAGCTCGTACGGAACATTGTCCTTGCGCAGCTGCTCCACGATGCTGTTGGCGTCCGTGTCCTTCAAGCCTGAGAACAGCGGCGAGTAGGACGGCTTGCCCAACCATGCTGACAGGGCCACTCCGCCGAGCACCAGGACGGCGATGCCGATGATGGCGATGGTGCGCTGCCCGGCGGTGAAGCCCTTGAATCCATCGCCTATCTTGCGGAAGAAGGCGGCAATCTGTGGGGGCATCAGGCCTGCATCCTCATGATCTCGTTGAACGCGTCAACGCCCTTGTTCCGTACCGTGGAGACAAGCTCCATGGTGATCTGGGCGCGCGTGGCAGCGATCGTCGCCTTGTGGATGTCGTCGAGGTTGCCCGTCACCGCAGATACCGCCAGCTGGTTCGACGTCGATTGCAGTGACTGGAGGTTGTCCACGGCACCGGTCAGCGCCGTCGCAAAGCCGTTGCCGCCCGCCGCCCCGGTGGTTCCGCTGACGCTGTCTGTGCCGCCCAGGTAGCCGGTGCCGGTGACTCCCTGTACGGAAAACCCCCCGCTGCCCTGAATTGCGCCGATCGGGTCCAAAGCCATCAGGATTTTCCTATCTCGAGCGCTGCTTGGTAAGTCTCACGGGCACGGTCGACAACTTGCGCGTTGGCCTGGTAGCCGCGTTGCGCCACAATCAGCGCACCCATTTGTTCGGAGAGGTCGATGTCCGGGTAACGCACGTACCCCTGGGAGTCGGCAAGCGGATGGTCCGGTTGGTACACCAGCCTGCCGGTGGCACTGCCCTGGGGGGTGCTCTTGACGTACACGCCGTTTCCATCGCTGCCTTCGGCGGCTTCGACGTAGCGGGCTTGGAAGGCCTTGCCGCTGGTGCGGGACACGTCGTTGATGTTCGCGAGGTTGTCCGAGACGGCATCGAGCCACTTGCGGTGGACAGTCAGGGCGGTGCCGGCAATGCCGATCGCGTCGAAAGTCATCAGCTGGTCCTCAGTGCCGTGCGGATCGCGGTGAATTCGTCTCCGACGGCCCGGGCCGCGAACTGGTAGCGCAGGACGGTGTCCACGTTGGAGAGGGTTTCCGTGTCCAGGTTCACGTTGTTGCCGTTGAGCTGGGTGGGTTCCTGCGACGTTGACACCGTGGGTGCAGCGTAACCATTACCGGCGCTCACCGAGGCCGCGAGCGCGTCCTCGAACTGCACCCTTTTGGCGTGGTAGTTCGGGGTATTGATGTTCGCGATGTTGTTGGCGATGGTGTTCTGGCGCAAGGAGAGCCCATCCAGGGCGCTGCCAAGCGCAACAGAAGTCACTGAGTCGAACACGTCGGCCTGCCTTCGCGAATAGATATGAAGAGGCCGATCCGTGGCCGTGCATCGAGCAATCCCTGCTCAACTTCCACCATCGGCACGCGCCGGGGATCCGTTAGTCGATTCAGGGATAGTTTTCGGTACTTTTCTTCAGCCTTGGACGTCGAGGATCAACGGACGGGAGGCATCGCGGCTTCCAGGGACTGTGCTGAGTGCATCCAGGTGGGCAAGGGCGTCGTTCCGGATTTTGCCGAGGATGTTCACGGATTCCAGCTGCGCGTCAAGGAGCCGCCGCGCCCTGTCCACCAAAGCCTGCGGAAGGGGCCCGGCCTCGGCAGGGGGATTCCAGGGCACGGGCTCTCCCCCGGAGACCGCGACGGCGATATCGGCTTCCAGCCGGTCCAGGATGTCGGACCATTCCCGCATCGGGTCAGCCGACACCGAGGGTGCCCATCGTACTGGCGGTCCCACCCTGGGCAGGAAGCTGCGAAGAGGCGTCATGCCAGCCTTGCCGAAGCGGTTCCAGCAGCGCGATGCATTCCTTGGTCCGGTTGACGTCGCGGTAGATGTTGGCCCCGATCATGGCTTCCATCGAGTACTGGTAGATGCTCAGCAGTCCGGGCGCGCCATCCCAAGCGTCGGTCTTCAAGGTGGAGGACAACTCCGTGACGATCGCCTGGGCATGCAGGAGGTTTTCCCTGGCGACGCCCCAATCGGCGTTCTCCTGGGCGAATTGGGCGCGGCCCAGGTCCAGAAGGAGGCGGTCGTACAGCATGGTGAGGAGCCTGGCCGGTGGGGCCGAGAGGATCGCGTCGGTGTTGTACTTGCTGAGCTGGCTGGCTCGAAGTGCTGTGGCGGTCACGGATGATCCTTATTTGGAGGGTGCGGGGGCGAGGGAAGCCAGTTGGCCGGAAAGCCAGGAGGACTGGGATTTGAGGTTCCCGAGCATGACTTCCATGTTGGTGTAGACGGCTTTGAGGGAGGCCCTGCGGTCGGCGAGGCGGGTGTCCCAGTCGGCGATCTGGGAGGTCAGGTCGGACACTTCGGACTGCTGGCCTTTGATCAGCTGCGGAACGGAGCCGTTGACCGGGTCCGAGGCGTTCGTCGTTGCCGTCGCCACGCGGGCGGCGATCTGGGACAGGGCCGACTGGGTTCCGGCCGGGTCGGCCGCCAACGCCGAGGCGAACTTGTCCTTGTCGAAGGTGAACGTGCCGTCCTTTTCGATGACGATGCCGTAGTCGGAGGGCGACTTGCCGTTCACCGGGGCGACCACCGCCTCGGTGACGGCATCGCTGACGGCGCGGACGGAGCTGTTTCCGGTGAAGACACCTCCTTGGGCGCTGGCGACGCCGGCGGAGTTGGTGGTCGTGCTCACTGCACTGCTGCTGGAGATGAGGCCCAGGAGGTTGTTCACGGACGAGACCAGGTCGCTGGCTTTCTTCGTGATTCCCGCGGTATCGCTGGCGACCGTGACGGTGACCGGCGAGGAGCTCACGGCTGTGGCGGTCACCGCGACACCGGGAAGGACCTCGCTGAACGTGTTGCTGGAGGAGGTGATGGTCTGCTGCGCAGCGGTGCCGGCATACAGGACAGCCTGGGCGTCCTGGGCTGGTTTGACGATGGCAGCCGTGGGTGCGGCAAACAAGTCCGTTGCGGTCCCTGCCGTGACATCGGCAGCGGTGCCCTGGTACGCCTGGAAGTCGCCCGCAGCGCCGCCCGTAGTGGAAGTCAGCTGCAGGCGGTAGGTGCCGTTTCCGGCCGGGACTTTGACCGCGGTCGCTGGACCGCCGGCGGCGTTCACGGCCTTGACTACATCGTCAAGGCTGGTCGAGGCAGGGGTGATTTCGGTGGCCTTGCCGGTTTTGTCCACCAGGGTCAGGTGTGCCGGATTCCCGGTCGCATCGGTGGGCCAGGTGGTGAGAGCTTGAGTGACGCCGATCTTCGTGGACGACAGCTGGGTCACGGTGACATCGATTGAGCCTGCGGCCGCAGTGGTGGAGGCGGTGGCCGTCACGGCGGGGTTGTTCGTGGTGGCCGTGAACATATTGGTCGCGCCGGGCGCCGAGATCGAGGAGGCCAGGGAGTTCAGCACCGTCAGATTGGTGTTGAGGCTGGTGAGCGAGGTGATCATCGACTGGTCGGTGGCGACCTTGGACTGCAACTGCTGCTGGGGCAGTGCTTCCACCGCCATTTGCGCGTCGATCATGGAGGTGGTGTTCAGACCGCTGGCGAGGCCGTCAATCGATGTTCCCACTCGGGTGTTCCTTCCAAAGTTATGCTGCTGCTAACCGCCAATGGCGGCCAGTCGGGTATAGGGCCCGAGCTGACCGCCACCGGCGATGATGGATCCGCCAGGCGGTTCCGGGTTTAGCCGAGGAGCTTCAGGACACCCTGGCCGGACTGGTTGGCCTGAGCCAGCATGGCCGTACCGGCCTGCTGCAGGATGTTGGCCTTGGTGAACTTGACCATTTCCTGGGCCATGTCGACGTCGGTGATGCGGGACTGAGCGGCCTGCAGGTTCTCACCGGAGACGTTTAGGGTGTTGATCGCGTGCTGCAGGCGGTTCTGGGTCGCGCCCAGGCCAGCGCGCTGGGTGGAGACGTTCTTGATCGCCGTGTCGATCTTGGCGATCGTCGCCTGAGCGTTGGTTGCGGCATCGCCGGAGTTGAGGGACGTGTCCTGCACGTTGAAGTCGGTAGCGCCGTTAGCACCGGAAAGAGCACCGACTGCGGTAGCCACGTCGCCGACCGTGACGTCGATCTTGTCGTTGCCAGTGCTGCCGGTGCCGACCTGGATGCTCAGGGTGCCGGTAGTCGAGTTAACGCCGGTTCCGAGCTTGCCCTTGAGCAGGTCGATGCCGTTGAAGTTGGTGCCGTTGGTCAGGCGGTCCAGTTCCTTGCCGAGGGAGTCGCCTTCGGTCTTGATGGCCTGGCGCGCGTCGGCGTTGTTCGTGTCGGACGAGCCCTGGACAGCCAGGTCGCGCATGCGCTGCAGGATCGAGGTGACTTCGCCGAGGGCGCCTTCGGTGGTCTGGATGACCGAGATGCCGTCCTGGGCGTTGCGGGCCGCGATTGCCGAGCCGGACACCTGGGACTTGAGGCCCTCGGAGATGGTCAGTCCGGCAGCATCGTCAGCAGCACTGTTGATGCGCAGGCCGCTGGAAAGCTTCTGCATCGAGCTGGCCACGTCGTTCTGGGTGTTGCTGAGGTTGCGGTAGGCGTTGTTCGCCATCAGGTTTGTGTTGATTGCCATGCCCATGGTGTTTCCTCCGTGATTGGGTCTCTTGGTACTCCAGGCCGTCCGTGGCCTGTCACTTCTGGTTATCGGAACAACGTTCCTTTTGGTTAGCAAAAATCCGCAGGGAAATTTTGCGGCAGCCCACAAAATCCGCAGGCCGCCGCTTGACTGGACAAAGCAGACAAATCATGTATGAACAACGCCTAACGCGCGGGCCACTGCAGCCGATAGTTGTCTTCAACGCGGCGAAGGCACAGGGGAAAGTGCTTCTCGCGGCAATGCACCCGAAAAACCAACCCGGAACTGGAGTTGACCCGACATGGCCATCCATGAACTGTCGGCCCTGCTGTGGCGGGAACGTGAGCTACTGGACCTGCTGACGTTCAAGCTGGAGGAAGAGCAGCTGCTCCTCACAGCGGGCAAATCCCGATGGTTGCCGCATGGCACGCGGGAAGTCGAGCAAGTACTGGAACATTTGTCCAAGGCAGGCCTTGCCAGGGCCGTGGAAGTTGCCGCTGTGGCGGACCAATGGGGCCTGCCCTCGGAGTCCTCGCTGGGCACGCTTGCCTCGTCCGCGCCGGAAGCGGCCTGGGCCGACGTCTTGTCCTCGCACCTGAATGCGATGCAGCAGCAGACCGCCACCATCAAACATTTGCGTGATTCAAACGAGCAGTTCCTCCGCGCTGCCGTCCGTTCCACCCAGGAAACCATGGCGGATCTGAAGCCGGCCGCCGGGACCTACGACTCCCATGGCCGGACAGGGGTCCAAGGCAGGACTCCGGACTCAACCCCGTCCCGCCTCTTCGACCAGCAATTCTGACCGGAACTCATCAAACGCAGACGGCTAAGCAAAGGCCGGACCAGTAGAGGTCCGGATCACCCAAAGGACAAAGCAGTGAGCACATTCGGCGGACTCAATACGGCCTACTTGGGCCTCACCGCAGCGCAGCAGGCGATCAACGTGGCGGGGCAGAACATCGCCAACGCCGGCACGGACGGCTACACAAGGCAACGCATCGAACAATCGGCCCTCAGCGCGCCGGTCCGGACGGGCCTTGTCGCAGCCGGGGTCCAGCCGGGCCAGGGCGTATCCGTCGATGGAATCGCCCGTCTGGGCAATAGCTTCCTCGACGCCGGGGTCCGTTCCACGGCTGCCGAGGCCGGCTACGCCGGATACCGTTCCACCGAGCTCCAGCAGCTCGAAGGCTCGCTGAACGAGCCAGGGCCTTCCGGGATATCCACGGCGCTGCAGACTTTCTGGTCCTCCTGGCAAGGCATCTCCAACAACCCGGGACAGGCCGCGCCTGCCGGCATGCTGCTTCAGGCAGGTACAACCCTCGCCAATGCTGTTTCGAATGGTTACAAGGCCGTGGACGCGCAGTGGACCCGCGTCCACGGAGAAGCCCAAGGCACCGTCTCGACCCTGAACGACGCCGCCTCCCGCGTGGCCAACTTCAACGCGACCATCCGCTCCGTGACGGCCTCGGGAGGCTCCGCCAACGAACTTATTGATGCCCGCAACCAGGTGACCGAGACCATCTCGTCCTTGGCCGGAGGCACTGTCCGGGACAACGCCGACGGCACGGTGGACGTTTTCGTCGGAGGCAACGCCATCGTCTCCGGCACCTCGCACCGCGACCTCGCGCTGGCAGGCCAAACAAGCATGGGCGCGCCCGGCGCGCCAGTCCAGTTGGAGTGGGCGGACCGTCCCGGTGTCGCGGTACCGCTCGACGGCGGAAAGCTCGCCGGCGCGGTCTCCCTCCTCGCCCCGGCCGCTCCGGGAGGTGCCGGCGGGGCCATCGCCGAAGCCGCCGCGTCCTACAACGCCTTCGCCACCAAACTGACGAACGACGTCAATGCCGTGCACCGTACCGGACAGTCCACCACTGGTGCCACCAACCTCGACTTCTTCGCGACCAACCCCGGCGCTCCGGCTGCGCTGTCCCTCAGCGTCGTCCCGACGAGCGCCGCAGGAATCGCCACCGGCAGCCCCGGCTCCGGCGCCCTCGACGGCAGCATCGCGGACGCCGTGGCCCAAATCGGCACCGGGCAGGGCTCCCCCGACGTTCTATGGTCCGGAATTGTCACAGGAATCGGCACAACGTCGCGTTCGGCACAGCAGCACCAGCAGCTCGCCGAAGCGGCGAGCGCTGCCGCCGTCGGGCAGCGTTCCTCAGGAGCCTCCGTAAGCCTCGACGAGGAGAACATCAGCCTCCTCACCAACCAACACGCCTACCAGGCGGCCGCCCGGGCATTGACCGCGGTGGACGAGACCCTCGACGTCCTGATCAACCACACCGGATTGGTGGGAAGGTAAGCCATGCTCAACAGAGTCACCACCCAGACGATGGCCGCCGCCGCGCAGCTGAACCTCCAGGCGGGGTCGGCCAAGCTGGCAGCCCTTCAGGACAAGGCCAGCAACCTCACGAACATCACCCGGCCCTCCGACGACCCAACGGGGCTGGCGAATGCCTTGGCAGTGCGAGGACAGATCAGCGCCGCCGGACAGTATTCGAACAACATCAACGACGGCAATGGTTGGCTGACCACGGCGGACGCGGCCCTGGGGCAGGCGACCAACATCCTCAACCAGGTCCGCGACCTCACCGTGCAAGCCTCCAGCGGCTCGCTCAACAGCACCGCCAAGGAGGCGATCGCCGTCGAAATCGAAGGACTCAACAAGGACCTCCTCAGCGGCGCGAACACGCAGTACCTCGGCCGCAACGTTTTTGCGGGAAGTTCCGATTCGGCCGGCGCCTTCAGCAATGCCACGCCACCCGTCTTCAATGGAACGCCGGGCAGTACGGTGCAGCGGCGCGTCGATGCGAACCAGACGGTGCGCGTAGACGCCGACGGCGGTGCGATCTTCGGGAGCGGCGCCACTTCGGTTTTCGCCTTGGTGAGCAACGTCGTCGCCGACATCCGCTCCGGTGCCGACGTCAGCAGCCGCTTGACGGCGCTCGGCGACAGCATCAAAACAGTCATCAGCGGACGGTCAGACGTCGGAGTGAGGCAGACGAAGCTGATGAGCGCGCAGAACTCCGTGGACGGACTGAAGGCCTCGCTTGAGGTCCAACGCTCCGGCATTGAAGACGCAGACATAGGCAAGGCGGTCATGGACTTGAAGCTGCAGGAAACCAACTACCAGGTTGCCCTCGCTGTCACTGCCAAGACGTTGCAGCCCACGCTCATGGATTTCCTGAAATGAGCACGGCACAGGCTTCCCGCGAGTTGAGCTTCACGGCGCCCATGCCGGGGCTCGAAGCCTCTGCCGGCTTCGCCTTGCGGGGAATCGACGGCGCGCCCGGGCTCTACGCGATGGAGTCGGCCAGTCCGCGCATCCGGATGTTCCTGGCCGAGGCCGCCGTCTATCTTCCGGACTACGCGCCCGCCATCCCCCGCACGATGCTGGAAGACCTCGGCCTGGACCGGGCCGAGCTGGCAACCACCCTGGTAGTGGTCAACCCGACTCCGGAAAAGACAACAGTCAATCTCGCGGCCCCCATCGTACTCAACCCGGAAACCGGACGCTGCACGCAACTGCTCCTCGACAGCAAGGAATACCCTCTCCGGGCCGAGCTGAGCGCCTAAGCAAACGCCCGCTCACTTTTAGGCCCCTCCCGGCAGACGCTCGCTCAGATGATCTGAGCGGGCGTCTGCGCTTTTGACCGCATATGTGAGCGAGCGTCCGGGCTTTTGACTGCATATGTGAGCGGGCGTCCTGTCTTGCGCTGCGGGATCGTCGCCGACCCATCGGCCCTCCACAACGCCCGCTCACCTTTGGGCTGCTTCCCGCGAACGCCCGCTCACCTTTGGGCCATTTCCGGCGAACGCCCGCTCACCTTCGGGCCATTTCCGGCGAACGCCCGCTCAGGTGATCCACTCCCAAACCAAAATTGTTTCGGCAAACCACTTGCGCCCAGGCTTCTGCGCGTTCATACTAAATGAACGTCATTCATTTAGTGACTCCCGTCTCACCGGAGAACAGCCATCATGATCCACACCACTAACCCGGGCGCCCCAACCTCTCCCGCCCGCCATCAGCTTCGATGACCCCACAGACGGTTTTCACTGCATCGCCCAGCAACAATCTTCGGCCCATCTAGAAAGAGCCAAGCACATGACTCAAATAACCCGCCCAAGCGCCAGGAAAACCGTGGAGGCCCACGATCCCGCCGGCACCGAACACGGCATCAGCGGCAAAGGACTCAAGACGGGGCAGCTGGGGCTCCTCGCCGTCGTCGTCCTGGGTATTTCCTCCGTGGCACCCGCCTACAGCCTCACCAGCTCACTCGGCCCGGCGGTCAACGCGGTGGGCCTTCAGCTGCCTGCGATCTTCATCGTCGCCTTCATCCCGATGATCCTCGTGGCGTTCGCCTACCGGGAGCTCAACGCGGACTCCCCGGACAGCGGCACCACCTTCACGTGGGCCACCAAGGCATTCGGCCCGTTCATCGGCTGGATGGGCGGTTGGGGGCTGCTCGCGGCGAACATCATCGTCCTGTCCAACTTGGCAGGCGTCGCGGTGGACTTCTTCTACCTCTTCCTCGCCCAGGTCTTCGGCAATCCCGATCTTGCCGACCTCACCACCAACAAGGCCTTGAACATCGCCACCTGCCTTGCCTTCGTGGCACTGGCTGTCTGGGTCAGCTACCGGGGCCTGCATGCCACCAAACTGGTGCAGTACGCCATGGTGGGATTCCAGGTAGTGGTCTTGGGCGTGTTCATCGTCATGGCCCTCACCCACGCTTCCTCCGGTGACACCCCTACGGCCATTTCTTTCAGCTGGGACTGGTTCGACCCCACGAAGATCAGCAGCTTTGAGCAATTCGCTGCCGGCATGTCCTTGGCAGTCTTCGTCTACTGGGGCTGGGACGTCTGCTTGACGGTCAATGAAGAGACCAAGGGCGGCAAAGGCACTGCCGGCAAAGCGGGCACCACGACGGCGATCGCCGTGCTGGGACTCTACGTCGCCGTGATCGTCGCGACCATGATGGTGGCAGGCGTCGGTGGAGACGGCATCGGGCTTAACAACCCGGACAACCAGTCCAACATCTTCGCCGCACTCGCTTCACCCGTGATGGGCCCCCTGGCCATCCTGATGTCCTTGGCCGTACTCGCAGGCACAGCGTCGTCCCTGCAGTCCACCATGGCCTCACCGGCCCGAAGCCTTCTCGCCATGGGTCACTACGGCGCCCTCCCGCACAAGTTCTCCACCGTGAGCAAGCGCTTCGGTTCCCCCGGATTCGCAACCATCATCGCCGGGGCTATCTCCGGCGGGTTCTACGCCATCATGAAGGTGGTCAGCGAGAACGTCCTCAACGACACCATCCTGGCCCTGGGCTTGATGATCTGCTTCTACTACGGAATGACCGCCTTTGCCTGCGCTTGGTACTTCCGGCACAGCGTGTTCAGCAGCGTCCGCAACTTCTTCATGCGCCTGCTCTTCCCGGTGGTCGGCGGCGTCGTGCTGACCCTCGTCTTCATCCAGACTGCAGTGGACAGCTGGTCCCCGTCGTTCGGCAGCGGTTCCGAGATCTTCGGCGTCGGCCTCGTTTTCATCATCGGCGTGGGCATTCTGGTCCTCGGAGCGGTGGTCATGGTGATCATGGCCCGCGTCCGGCCCGGCTTCTTCCGCGGCGAAACCCTCCGCAAGGACACTCCGGCCCTCGTGGTTCCGGAGTAACCCTCCAGCGCGCCAGAAGCCCTGTTCCGGAATCACCCGGGACGGGGCTTCTGTGTTTGTTGCTTCACCACATGTGGGCGACGTCGATCACCAGCCGCGATCCCGTTCCCGGACCAGCCAGCGTGAAGACCCTGAAGGGAAGCCGGGCGCGAAGACCCAGGCCAAGGCTCGTGTATCCTTCGAAGCTGCCCGCGTAAGCCACCTGCCGGAAGGTCTTGTAGTCCGAGACGTTCGTCAGCTCGTTCTTGTCTGCCGGGTTGTACGTGGCGTTGCCGCCGGCGGAGTACGCCGGTGCGTTGACTGTGATTTGCAGGAACGCATTGCCTCTCAGGTCAACGGGAAGTCCCGAGCCGTCCTGCAGTACCTGTGGAACGTAACGGATCGAGTAGCCGGCAACGGCGCCGTTCAGGTCGATCACCAGGCGGTCAAAGCATGGTTGCGGGCCCGTCCTGACATTGACCACTTGTGCCTGGGCCAGCGCCGGGTTGGACTTCGCCAGCGATCCCCACACAATCCCGCAATACGGAGCGGCGGACGCTGGTCCCGGAGCCACGAGGCCGAGCCCGACGGCCACTAAGACTGTTCCCAAGCACGCGTGAAACCTTCTCACCGGGACCCACTCCCCTTAGATACTTGAGAGATCCGATACCTCAAATCGTAGGAGTGTCCGGGACCTTTCGGAGGCTTCGTTTCCGCTTCGGCCCCCAACCGTTAGTGGAGCTCCCGAAGGGTCACGGCGACGTGATGATGCAGCCTGGATTCCGCGTCTTTCCCGGGCTTTGGCGCTGTTTCGCGCCCCGTTCGTTATCCCGGATAACGACGCCGGATGGGTTACTGCTGAGGGGTCGCGAGGTGCGGGCACGATCTGCCAAAAGTCTGCTGGGCGGGACATGCAAAAGCCCCACCCGGCTGGTGTGGTGTTGCTGGATTCCAGTCGTGCGGGGCTGCTTTGCGTGCGGGGTTTAGCCTTCGCACTCGCGGCAGTACTTGAGGCCGTTCTTTTCCAGCGCGATCTGCGACCGGTGACGGACCAGGAAGCACGATGAACACGTGAATTCATCGGACTGCTCCGGGACAACGATGACGGTCAGTTCTTCACCGGACAGATCGGCGCCCGGAAGGTCTATCCCTTCGGCTGTGTCGTTCTCGTCGATGTCGATCACAGCAGTCTGGGCACCGGAGCCGCGCGATGCCTGAAGGGCCTCGAGCGATTCGGCGGGAGACTCTTCTTCGGTCTTGCGTGGGGCGTCGTAATCGGTAGCCATTGTTGTGGTTCACTTTCGTTGCTGCATAGTGCCATTTCAGGCACCTCAGTGAAGCAGTTTAGGGCATAGTACACGCCATCAACGAATAGTGTGTCCAACAAGACATTTGGCCACGTAAAAACCCCGGAATCCCGGGGTTTTCGCTACTCCCCAGCCCGCATTTTCCTGGCCTGAGCATCCGCAATGGCCACACCGCTGAGGGCCGGGAGCCAGCCGTAGCGGGTGGTTTCAGTAGCGCCGGAGGCCCCCAGCTCGGCGGCGTCGTAGAAGTAGGCAGCTTCGATCCAGGCGCTCACCTTGGACATGATGGAGACGATCATGCGGCCAAACTACCGAGGCCGCATTCAGGACCCGTTTCCGCCCTGTCACAGCCGTGTTAAATGATCCTGTAGCTCAGTATCCGCGTGCCGCCGTCGTCGTGGCCGTCATCCGGAGCGGCGTGAATCAGCAGTCCGGATTCATCCGAGGTGACGGTGACAGGGTTGCGGGTAATGACGTGACCCGCGCCGCTGAACACGCTGATGGGCACGTCCCGAATGACTCTTCTCCGAACCGGTTCCACCAGCGCCAGTCCTCCGAGTTCAAGGACACCGCCATCGGCCTCCGGCAAGAGGGAAATACCGCTGCACAACAGGAGGCCCGGGCCCAGGAGTTGGGCATCCTGGTAGTCGACGAAGTGCCCGGGGTTCTCCCACTGATCCAGCAGCCGCCCGTCCGTGTCCCAGGTGTAGAGCTGCCGGGAACCCCAGCTTCCGCCGAACACCTGGTCCAGTCCGGGATCGCGGAGGATCCAACCGATGTGGTCGTCCACACGGAACCGCTCGCTGACCTCGAAGGTGTCCGGATCGATCGTATAGACGATGCTTCTGCTCGCGGCCCGGTACTCGGCGACGGAAACCCACACGTGGTCGCCGTCGAAATCGATACCACCGGGGTGATACGCGGCGTCCTCGCCCACGGGAATATCGCGCAGCAGCCCGCCGTCCGGTCCGAGGACGAACACGTGCCCGCTCCCCCGTCCGGGAGTGCGCAGCGCGGGATCCGCCGCGGGGCGCGGCGGATCGAGGATCTCAACGGAGGACAAGAACGTCAGTCCCCTGGCGAACGCCATGCCCTGCGGGTGGTGGGTCGGAAAGTCGAGGCGGATCTCCCCGAGCGGTTCGAAGCGGCTCCGCCGGTCGAGCGCGGAGAGGAGCTCAGTCTCCCGCATCGGCATGCGTCTGCCTCCACAATTCGTAAAGCTCGGCTGCGAATTCCGGACGGGCGGCAAGGACCCCGCCCTGTTCCGGGAACGTGTCCATCTCGCCTTCGGAGTTGAGCACGACGCCTCCAGCCTCCTGAACAATAAGCGTCGCCGCCAGGTGATCGATCGGGCTGAAACTCCCGATGATCGCCCCCGCACCACGTCCGGCGGCTACGCCCACCACCGTCATGGTCGCCGAACCCATGATCCGCATGATGCAGTGCCGCTCGCCCAGCTCCGCGAGCAGTTCCAGCATCCCGGGCCACGGCAAATGTCCCGCTAGTTCGGTCGCCACTACGGTTCCGGCCAGGGCCGCCGTCGAACTCCCCCCGGGAGCCAGTGCTAGCGGTATTCCGTTGAGCCAGGCGCCGTGACCCGCCCACCCCTCGAAAATCTCGCCTCGCCAGGGATCAACGACGACGGCGACAGCTGGCTTGCGGTCCACAGCCAAGGCAAGCGAGAAGGCCGTCCACGGAATCCGGTTCACGTAATTGGTCGTCCCGTCGACCGGGTCAAGGTACCAACATGGTGCGCCGGGCACCGCGACTCCACCCATTTCCTCGCCAACCACTGTGTGGCCGGGAAGGCGGGCGGCAATCACTTCGCGGACGTGGCGCTCGACGGCGACATCGACTTCCGTGACCAGGTCGGCAGGGTGCGCCTTGGTCGAGACCTGGCCGCGATCGGCGTCCCGCATGTAACCGACGACCCATTCGGCCAGTTCCAGCGCGACTTTCCGGGACTCAAGAACTTCATCTCCGGCGAGTCCCCCGGGAGCCTGGGCCGAATCCCACACCTGCGGGTCTTCGGCGATGGCGCTTTGCAACAGGTCCAGCTGGTTGCTCGTGATCGAATCCACGCCGAGTCCCAAGGCCCAGCGCATTGTTTCGAGATCATCAATGGTCCAGCACGCAACTTTGGCCCCCGCGGCGTGGATCTGTTCCACCACGTCCTTGCTGAGGACCACGTGCTCGGAATTGACGAACTCGGGATTCAGCTCGGCGAGCAGCTCTTCCGGCGGGGCGGTCCTCTTGCTCCAGGGCAGCCAAATCCGTGCGTCCTGGTCAAGGGCGCGGATGATCCGCATTCCGTCCAGGTTTCCGCACCAGGCCACTTCGATGCCGCTTTCGCGCACGACGGCGGCAGCCGCCCCTGCGGGGCCGGGCTCGTCCATGTCGATGAGCAAAGTTGACCGGCGGCCGCGGAAAAGCTCTATGGCTTCGGAAAGCAGGGGAATCCGCTCCTCGCCGGCGCCCAGTTGCCTGACGTGGTCATAGTCGACGTCTGCGGCGTCGGCGTCGAGGCCCCAAATCCTGAGCAGTGAGGCATCGTGGAGCAGGATCACCTGCCCGTCCTTCGTGACCCGGACGTCCACCTCCACCAGGTCCGCACCCGCGTCGACGGCAGAGGCAATGGCGGGCAGCGTGTTCTCCAGATGTTTGCTGGAGTCGCCGCGATGGGCCGTGGCGCTGGTCCTTTTGGTGTCAATGGTGTTGCTCAAAGTGCGGCACCTGCTTCTGCTACCAGGCGTCCGTCCCGGAAGGTCATGGCCTTGCGGATGCCGGCATAGAGCTGTTGGCCTGGCCGCATGAGCTCGCCGCTGACAAAGCTGCGGAGCTGGGCGTCGGCCCTGCGCACGTACACTTCCTGGAAGTGTCCGCGCGGGACAACCCTCTCGACCGTTGCCGGGACCGCACCCGCGAAGGGCGCGTCCGCCAGGATGACGTCCTCGGGTCGGATCCCGAGAATGTCCGGGCCGGTGGCAATAAGTCCGTTGTTGAGCGAGCCTTCGATGCGGTTCATGCTGCCGATGAAAGTGGCCACAAACTCGGTTTCCGGGCGGGCATAGAGGGCTTCCGGTGTGCTGTATTGCTCGATCCGGCCAGCATTCATGACGGCGATGCGGTCGGACATGGACATCGCTTCTTCCTGGTCATGGGTGACGATGACCGTGGTGATGCCCAGTTCCTGCTGGATCTTGCGGATGTCTTCACGCACTTTGACCCGCAGTTTCGCGTCCAGGTTGCTCAAGGGTTCGTCCAGAAGCAAGAGCTTCGGCTCCTGGACGAGTGCCCGGGCCAAAGCCACGCGTTGCTGCTCGCCGCCGGAAATGCGGGCGGGCTTGGAATCCTTGTGATGCAAAAGGCTGACCAGCTCCAGGACGGCTTCCACCCTGTCCTTGATCTCCGCCTTGGACATTTTGCGGAGCTTCAGCGGGAAGCCGACGTTTTTGGCCACGGTCATGTGGGGCCACAGCGCGTAGTTTTGGAACACCATCGCGCTGGGGCGGCTCTCCGCGCCGAGGTGCGATACCTCTTGGCCTTCCACCTCGATGGAGCCGGAGTCCGGTTCCAGGAAGCCGGCGATCATGCGCAGCGTGGTTGTCTTGCCGCAGCCGGAGGGCCCCAGCAAGGACACCAGTTCGCCCTCCTTGACCGAGAGATCGAGGTTGTCGATGATGGTGCGGCCGCCGAGGACCTTGTGGAGGCCGCGGATGGCCAGGCCACCGCCCGACGCCGGTGTGCCCGGCTTTGTGGGGCTGGCGGGCAGTTCGGTCAATGGTTCATGGATTGTCATGGGTAGGTTCTCTGTCTGACATTGAGCGCGGGGCGCTATTTGATCTGGAAGCCTTCGGCGAGCTGGCCGCCGAGGATGTGCTTGTGCGCCGCGAGCATGAGGGCCACGGAAGGGATGGCCAGCAGGATCGAGAAGACGGCGGCCACTTGGGTGGGGTAGTTCAGCACCAGGCTGTACATCTGGGTCGGCATGGTCATGAACGCCGGGGCACCCACCAAGTACGTTCCTTGCGCTTCGTCGAAGGACGCCAGGAAGGACATCACGGCCGCGACGATAATCCCGGGCAGTGCCATGGGGAGCGTCACTGAGGCGAACACGCGCAATGTGGAGGCTCCGGCGTCGCGGGCTGCTTCCTCAAGGTTCCGCGGCACGGCAGCGAACGCTGCCGCCGGGATCCACGTCATGAAGACCACTGTGCCCAGCACGTGCACCACGAGGATTCCCAGCACCGTGTTCATCAGGTTCAAAGCGTAGAAGAGCGCCGCAAGGGTAACGAACAAGCCCATCTTGGGAAAGGCGTTGGTCGCGAAAAGGCTGATCAGGAAGAAGCGTCGGCCGGGAAAATCGAAGCGGGCGAAGGCATAGGCGGCGGGCAAGCAGATGATCGCGGACACGAGCACCGTCAGCGGGGCGAAGAACAAGGAGTTCTGCACCGCGATGCCAAGCGCGCCGTCGTTGACCACCACCTGCCACCAGCGCAGCGTCCAGTCATCGGGAAGGAGGTTGGGGAAGGTCCAGTTGCCCGCGAAGGCGCGGACGCCCAGCCAGAGCAGGGGGCCGAGGATGAACACGACCATAAGGACCACGAACAGGCCCACGACGGCACCGCGCACAATAGAGTCCAGCGTGAGCGGCCGGCGGGTCCGTGAGGCAACCGAGGAACCAGTAGTGACAGCCATCAGACTTTCCCCTGTTCGTTGGCCGAGCGGAAGTTTGCCCACACGTAGAGCGCGGCGATTCCGGAAGCGATCAGGAAGACAGTGAAGGCCATGACCGCGGACTGCTGGGGCTGGTTGAAGGCAGAGAAGTAGTTGGACATGTCCACTCCGAGCATGTTCGGTGAATTGGGCCCGGTGAAGTACGGGACCGTGAACGAGCCAACAATTCCAATGGCCGTAAACGTCGTCGCGATGATGATGGGAACTGCCGCCATGGGAACGATCACCGAGACGATCGTGCGCAAGGAGCCGGCACCGGCGTCGCGGGTGGCTTCGATCATGGCGTTCGGCACGGACTGCAGTCCGGAGGAGACCATGAGCACGGCGAACGGAAGCGACGTCCAGACCGAGCCGATGATGACCGTGACCATGGTGAAAGCCCATACCGGGAAGTCAAGCCCGAACAGGGCAAAAACGCTCCGCAGGAAACCCGTGCCGGAGTAGAAGGTCAGGATCGCCCACGAGGCGATGACCACCGGGATGAACAGCGGCACGATCGCCAGTCCGGAGAGGAGCCGGGCCATTCGACCGCCCTTGAGCTTGAGGTAGAGACCAATGCCCAAGGCCAGGAAGATGACGGTTGCCGTGCTGGCCAGCGTCACGATGACCGTAACCAGAAGGTCCCCGAGGAAACGCTTGTTGGTGAACATCTCCTGGTATGCCGCCAGCGTTCCCCACCATGAGTCCGCCTCGTGCACGTTCTGGCCAATGGTGGCAATGGTGTGGTTCAACCCACCGGTGAGGCCGATGCTGAAGCCGAAGGCAAGCACGATCGGGAAGCCGACGAAGATCGCGATCAGCAGGATCGGCGGCAGGGCCATGAAGAATCCGACGGCGCGCTGGCCCAGGCGCTTAGGGCGCGTGGTACGGGCCGGCGGAACTGTTTGTTCCAGTTCCGCCGGCTTGTGAAGCGTGGTTGTCACTGGCCGGGAACCTTCTGGTCCCAGAGGTTGTTCAGGTCTTTGCCCATCTGGTCGAAGTAGCCCTTGCGCAGGTTGTTGGTGTCTGCGTCCTTGAACTTGTCCTTCACGTCAGCCGGCAGTTTGTCCAGGCTGATGGCCGGGAAACCGGACATGTCCTTGATGATCATGGTCTGCGCGTCCGGAGAGAGGATGAAGTTGGCAAGCTTCAGTGCCGCTTCCTGGCGGGGCGAGGACTTGGGAATGCCGAGGTAGGCGGCACCGCCGGTGAAGGACGGGTTGCTGATCTGCGTGGCCTTCACGGTGGACGGGATCTGGCCATTGGTCAGGCCGGTGATGAACTGGTCAGACCACACCGGGGCCATGGAGATCTGTCCCTTGGCGAGCAGGTCAAGGGTCTGCTGGTTGCCGTTGGGGTAGACACCGCTCTGGAAGACGGATGAGTTGAGGTCCTTCAACGTCGCGAAGCCCTGGTCCCAGTACTTCTCGAGGTCCTTCTCGTAGCCCACCGTCATCTTGGCGCGGGCGTCGGCGGGAACGAACTTGTCCAGGACCGTGGCAACGAATGCGCCACCGGACCCTCCCGACTTGGGCGAGTTGTAGGTGAACTTGCCCGGGTTTGCCTTGATCCAGTCGAGCAGATCGTCGAGGGTCTTCGGCGGAGTGGCAACTGTCTTGGTGTCATATGCGAGGAGCACCGCGGAGCCGCGGTACGGGATGCCGCCGGTGCCGCCGGCCTTGATGACATCCTGCGGTACATCGTTCAGTGCCGGAATCGTCTGCGAGTTCACGGAGGTCAGCAGATTGGCCGCAGAGGCCTTGGAGACAAAGCCGCCGTCCACGAGGTCGAAATCAGGTTCCTTGTTCTGCTCCGTCGCGCTGGTCAGTTTCGCCAGGGTCTGGGCATCGTGCTCGCCGTGCAGATCGAGGGTGACCTTCACGTTGTAGCCGGGGTTGGCCTTCTCGAAGGCGGGAACGAGGCTCTTTTCCCACAGGTTCTGGACGTTCGTGTCCCCGCTGATGAACACGGTGATCGTCTTGTCCGGAGATGCGCTGGCGCCATTGTTCTGCGCCGAAGCGGTACTGCTTTGCGCGCAGCCGGTCACAGCGGTGGCTGCAACGACGGCGACGGCGGCCGCTGCTAGAAAGCGGTTGGTCATGGGTGTTCCTTCATCTTGTCTCGAAAAGTCCCCCAAGTGCAGGAACTACCTTCCAAGGGCAAGGTGAAGGAGCGGGTCTTCCCCCATGAATCCGCGGTGAACCGCAGACAGAATTAACGCAAATATGTCAGGACATACGAACAACCATAAGAAGCCGGAAATCCCTACTTTTGGACACGCTTCCATTTGATCGTCAGGAACGTGACCAGGACGGCTATCGCCGCAGCGAGGGCCAGGCTGACGGGGCCGGTGCCCCAGTCGAGTCCCCCTCGGCCAGGGGAAACAGCGGTCCAGTCAGAGAAGGACGCCCCCAAGGGACGGGTCAGGATGTACGCGAACCAGAAGGCGGGGATCGCCGCCAGCAGGCGACGCCAGTGGGCCAGCGCCGGGATGGCGATGACAACCGTGAACATGATGCCCGAGGCAAGGTAGCCCAGGCCCAGCGAGTAGGCGGTCAGGTCTCCGGTCGCCGTGCCGAGCGCGAACGTGGTCAGCACCGCAGCCCAGTAGAACAGCTCCCGACGCCGCGTGGTGATGCTGTGGATGGAGAGGGTCTTCTCGCTCCGGTGCCAAAGCAGGAAGACGACGGCGAGCGCCACGGTGAAGAAGAGGGTCGACGCCAGATAGGGGACGCCAAGTCCGACGTGGACTGCGTCGGCAGCCATGGTCCCGAACACGCTGACCATCGCGACGGCGGTCCAATACACCCAGGGGATGTACCGGCGGACGCGGAACTGCAGGACCAGCGAAATCACCAATGCCGCGAACCCGAGGCCCAGGGCGATCTCGGGTTCGAATCGGTGCACCAGGAAATCGGACGTCGTTTCGCCCATCCCGGTAGTGAGGATCTTCACGACCCAGAACAAGACGGTGACCTCGGGTACTTTCGAGGCGGAGGCTCGTGAGGCGGCGTTTTGCAGTTGATCGCCAATGGCTACGGTGTCCTTGGCCCGCGGGTTAGCGGTGAGTTCTTCGGGCATCATGGCCCCCATTGTTCACGGCTTTCCCGAGCGTTTCCCGAACGTGCCGCATGTGGCCACGCCCTGACACGGTGACGAAGCCCCAAGCCACCCGGCCCCATTCGCGGGATAATGGAGCCATGGCCGATCAGGATCAGGATCCTTGGGATGAGTTCGACAGGCTCAAGCCCGCAGGACACGATCGCGTCCAAGGCCATCCCGGAGGAGAACCCTTGGGTTTTGGCTTCCGTACGGGCGTGCGGAGCGCACGAGTGGCCCTGGGTTTCGCCGTCTACGCACTGGTCCTTGGCACCGTGCTTGTCCTCGTCGGGATCATCGACTTCATCGGCACGGGCGAGGTGCTCTGGCTGGCGTTGATGGTGCTTATCGAGGCCGTCTTCATCTATGGCTTCATCCAGTTGGCGCACCAGGCGCGCAACCGGCGTTCGACGTAGAGCACTCTGTTCCGAAGAACTACAGTCCTTCCGCGATCTGCTTGATAGTGGACAGGCGGCGGTCCCATTCGGCGCCGATGCGGTCGAGGTTGCGTGCCGTTTCGCTCAGTTGCGAGCCGAGCACCCTGTAGCGCAGTTCGCGGCCCACGCGCAGCGATTCAACGAGCCCGGCCTCCTGCAGCACGGCGAGGTGCTTGGCGATGGCTTGTCGCGTGACTGGGAGCCGCCCGGCGAGGGCCGACGCCGATGCGTCGCCTTCGCCGAGGGCCGCCAGAATGCCCCACCTCGTCTCGTCTCCGAGCGCGGCGAATACTGGAACCAGGGTGCTCGTGGTCACGACCCACCCTCGACATAAGCGGCCAGTTCGTCCAACTCCGAGTCCCAGCCTTGGCGGTGGCTCTCCATGTTGAAGGCCGGATCGCTCGTCGTGTCGAAGCCGGTCTCGACGACGGTGAGTTGCGTTCCGCCGTCGAGCACTTCAAGCGTGAAGCGGAACACGGTCGAGTGGTCAGGGTCGACCTCGGCCGGCTGGGTGCCGCGCGCGTCGTCGTTGCTCCAGCGGTAGGCGATCATTCGCGGCGGGTCGAGTTCCTCGATCAGCACCGGGAAGGCGCCGTATCCCTCGAAAGAGAAGACACCGCGGCCTCCAACGGCCACCTCGTCAAGGACGGCGGTTTGTCCGAACCAGCGCGCAATGTGCTCGGCTTCGGTGATCGCGGCCCACACCTTCTCGATGGGTGCCGCAATGGTGATGGTGCGCCTCACGGTGAATTCGCCGGCGTCGACGACGGAGGCCTGGTTTGCAGTCATAGTCATGATTCTGGTCCTTTCAGTCAGTTACTGCAACTAAAGGGTTGCATTAACTGAAAGAAAGAGCAACCCTTAGGTTGCAGATCGAGGCTTACTGGGGTCGCCAAGGGCGGATCTCCTGCGGCGTCCCGCGGCCACGATGAAGACCGCGACGGCGATTGCCACTATCGCGGCGCCGCCGCCGATTGCGGTGATGATGCTCCAGGGGCTGAGAGTCCCGACGCCCGATGGCGTGCCGGGGACGGCGGGTTTCGAGGTTGTGGAGGTTGTTGCGCCCGGGGCAACCGCGGCGTAACGGGACACTGAGCCGTCACCGATACCGCTGCCCGGGCTTGTCACGATGAGCGTCCCGTCCGGAGCCACCGCCAGATGCCCGGAGTTCTTCTCAGTTGGGATGGAGGATCCCACCGCTGTTGCGCCCGGCGGGATGACTGACAACACGCGGTCTTGGACCGTGGTCACAAAGACGGTACCGTCCTGGCCGACGACTGCCTCTTGGGGTCCTCCCGGGACGAAGATACGGTATGCGACCGTGTCAGCGCCCGGTTTGATGACTGCGAGCTGATTGGAACTGATGTTGGTGACATAAATTGTTCCGTCGGGGCCTGCGGCGATCCCGTGGGGATTCTCTGTGCTTCCTGACGTCGCGCTGACCTGAATGGTCCGGGAGACGGCGCTCGCTCCGGAAGGAATGACCGAGACAGTCCCCGCGATTTGGTTTGCTACGAACGCGGTGCCGTCCTTCGTGACCGCGACCTCCACCGGCCCTTCTCCGACAGGTACCGTCCGGTCCACGGTCGATCCGTTCGGCGCGATGACCGACACGGTGTGCTCCAACGAGTTCGGAACATAGATCGTCCCGTCAGGTCCAGCGGCGATCAGATGGCTCCCGCTGGAAACCGGAATTCGTCGCGCGACACCGGTCGCGCCGGCAGGAATGACGCCCACGTCGTACTGATTGCTGGCGCTGTCCCGTTCAGCGACATACAGGGTGCTGTCCGGGGCCATTGCCAGGCCTGACGTGAACCCTCCCGTGCTGATGGTCCGGGATGGCCGGACCGCTCCGGGAGGTATGACGCTGATGCCGCCGGCCGCTCCGTAGTTGCCGACATACGCAGTGCCGTCAGGACCGACCACCACGCCAACGGGCACCCCGCTCACGTCAAGAACGTCCGAAGGTGCCGCCATCGCAGGCACAGCGCCCAGATAGGCGAACGCGGTCGCGGCCACGACGGCCAGGCTCCAAATTTTCACTTTCTCCCCCAAGAATCCCCGACGGCGCTCGACGCCGACCCAGCGGAGCGAGCTCCGCGTCTGCAGCATATCCCGCCGCCGGCCCTCAACCCTTGCGCGGCAAGTACGTGTTCACCGGCCGCCCGGTCGATCCGTAGGCCAAATGCAGGTCAACGAGTCCTTTGCGTTCGAGTTCACTGAGATAGCGCTGCGCCGTAGGTCGGCTGATTCCGACGCTGCCCGCGATCTCCGAGGCACCCAAGGGTTCCGTGGAATGAACAACCATGTCGAGGACTTTTTGCATCGTGGGCGGCAGTCGCCGGGGCGCTTTGGAGGGTGGAGCCGTCCGGCGCAGGCTGAACAGCTGGTCAACGGTCGCCTGGTCGGCCACCGTCCGGGATTCCGCCTCCTGCCGCCACCGCCGATATGCCTCGAGCTGGGTCTGCAGCTGCTCGAAGCCAAACGGCTTGACGAGGTAGTACACCGCTCCCCCGCGCATGGCGGCCCGTACGGTCTCAAGGTCGCGCGCGGCGGTGATCATGACGGCGTCGAGTTTTTCCCCGGCCCCCTGAAGGGACCGCAACAGGCTGATTCCGTCTTCATCGGGGAGGTAGACATCCAGGAGAAGAAGGTCCGGTTTGAGCCGCTGCACGGCTTCCCTGGCCTCTGCCGCGGTGTGGGCCTCGCCGACGCATTCGTATCCCTCGATTTTGGCCACGCGGCTTGCGTGGATGCGGGCTACGCGGAAGTCGTCGTCGACCACCAAGGTGCGGATCATTCGATTGATTGTCCTGTCATGACCGGGGTTTCGGATTCCATGTGGGGTTCCGGCAACCAGATTTCAAAGCGTCCCCCGGGGCCCGGGAAAACATCCATGGTGCCTCCTGCACGGTGAACGATCCTGCTCACCAGCGCAAGGCCTATCCCGCGTCGCATTCCCGGCCGCGGTTCCTTGGTGGTGAACCCGTCGGCGGTGATCGTGCCCACCAATTCTGCGGGGACACCGGGCCCATTGTCGGTCACGCAAATGAAAATGCCCGAGGAATCGTCCAACTGGATGCTCACCTCGCGGGGCGTGGGCTGCTCGGCGAGGATCTCGACGGCGTTGTCGAGGAGGTTCCCCACGATCGTCAGCAGCGCTTGCGTTTCGAGGAACGGTTGGCGCAGCTGCGAGTCGTCAGTGACCGATATCGTGACGTCCTGCTCAGCAGCCACGGTGATTTTCGCGAGCAGCAAAGCCGCGAGCTCCGGCGGCTCGATCCGCGAGCGCAGGCCTTCGCCCAGCGAGCGCGAGGTGTCCGAAATCCGCGAGACGAAATTCCGCGCCTGGTCCACATCTCCGAGTTCCAGGAGTCCGTCCACCACGTGGAGACGGTTCGCGTACTCGTGCTCCTGGGCGCGCAGGGCCTCCATAAGGCCTTCGACAGAGCGAAGGTCTCGCACCAGCCCCTCAACCTCGGTGCGGTCGCGCAGTGTGACCACCGAGCCTATGCTCCTTCCGGCCAAGGCAACGGACATCCGGTTCACCACCAGCAGGGCGTCCTCGGTGATGACGATCTGGTCGGTTCCGCTGATCTGTCCGGTCAACAGGGAACGCAGCCTCCCGGCCGGCAGCAGATCCTCGATCTTCTCCCCCAGCACGTTTTCTTCCAAGTGGAGCAGGGAGCGCGCTTCGGAGTTGATGACGGTGACCCGGCCGTCGTCGTCGAACCCGATCATCGCTTCGCGGATGCCGTGCAGCAAGGCCTCGCGCTCCTGCAACAGGGACGCGATCTCCACCGGTTCGAGATCGAAGGTGACCCTCTTGATCCTGCGCGCCAGCAGGGCAGAACCCATGGCGCTGATCACGAGCACAACGGCTGAATAGCCGGCAATCAGCAACACCTGTTTGGTGAGCTCGCTGCTTTCGGTGGTCACCAGGATTCCCACTGAAACCTGCCCGACGACGGTCCCGTCTGCCGCGCGCACCGGCGCCTTGGCGTTGACTGAGTCGCCGAGGCTGCCTTTGTCGATGCCGACATGGGTCTGCCCGTCGAGGACTGCGACGGGTTCTTCCAAGGTCTGCCCGATGAGGTTTGGATTCGGGTGGGAGTACCGGACACCTTTCCGGTCGGTGACCACGACGTAGTCCGGCTGTGCCTGGGACTGGACCTTGCTCGCGATCGCCTGAATCGAGTGCGTGGGATCTCCGTTCCCCAGGGACGTCACGATTTCCGGCATCTGCGCCACCGTCGTGGCGATCCCCAGCGCCCGGAGCCGGTATTGGTCCTCGAGGGTCTGGTTGCTGATCTGGGTGTAGAGAAGCGCGCCCAACGTGACTGTCACAAAGAGGATGCAGAGCAACCACACGAGGATCTGGGAGGCAAGGGGCCGCGCCTTCCAGCGCGCGCCGAAAAATCGCAAGCCACGCAACTCTGGGTGCACCGCCAACCTCTTCCTACTCTCCTAGTAGCTTATGTGACAAAGTTCACGGCTACTACGGATCAGTGCCGGACCGGCACCCGAGCGCCCGACGGCGGCGGCCCGCCGTCGTCGGGAACTCACCTCCGAGAGAGGTACTGGCAGGGACTCCCTGCCGTGCCGAGCTATCCCTAGTGTTGACGGCAAAGCTCGATCTTGTTTCACGACGCTGGGATTCACAACTCGGAGGGACGAACGATGGAAAAGCGCACCTTGGGCACCCATGGCTTGGAGGTCTCCGCCGTCGGGCTGGGCTGCATGAGCATGACCGGTGGGTACAGCGACAAGCCGGACCGACAGGAAATGATCTCGCTGATCCGCGCCGCAGTGGATCGGGGCGTGACCTTCTTCGACACCGCCGAAATTTATGGCCCGTACGCCAACGAAGAGCTCGTGGGCGAAGCCCTCGCCCCGTACAAGGGCCAAGTAGTTATCGCTACCAAGTTCGGTTGGGACATCGATGCCGCCGAACGCAAGCCGAGCGGGCGCGTGAGCAGCCGCCCCGAGGTCATCAAGGACGTCGTGGACGGTTCATTGCGCCGTCTCGGCGTCGACGCCATCGACCTTTACTACCAGCACCGGGTGGATCCCGACGTTCCCATCGAAGACGTCGCAGGTGCGGTCAAGGAACTGATCGAGGCCGGCAAAGTGAAGCACTTCGGTATGTCCGAAGCGTCCGCGGGAACAATCCGCCGGGCGCACGCCGTCCAGCCCCTGAGCGCCGTCCAAAGCGAATACTCCCTCTGGTGGCGCCGCCCCGAGGAGGAAGTGCTGGCCGCGTGCGAGGAACTGGGCATTGGTTTTGTCCCCTATAGCCCTCTCGGCAAGGGCTTCCTGACCGGAACCATTACGGCGGACACCAGCTTCGATGCGGGCAACGACATCCGAAGCACCATCCCCCGGTTCGCGCCGGAAGCGCTGCAGCACAATGCCGCCGTCGTCGAACTGCTTGCGAACATCGCGGAACGCAAGGGGGCCACGCCCGGCCAGATCGCCTTGGCCTGGCTCCTGGCCCAGAAGCCCTGGATCGTCCCGATTCCCGGCACCCGAAAACTGCACCGCCTGGAGGAAAACATCGGTGCCGCCGCCGTCGAACTGTCCGCTGCGGAGCTGGGCGAGATCGAGGACGCTGCCTCCAAGATCCAGGTGCAGGGCGGCCGCTACAGCGACGCGGCAGAACGGATGACCAACCTTTAGGTGTTCGCGCGGTGCCACGCTACCGGATCCTGTGAGCCAGGCGGAATTGTCACAGTTCAGGCACAGCACAGGTAAAGAGGCGCCAAAGTGTGGGGTTCGAGGATGGGATACAGCTTCGAACCCCTCGGAGTTGAACCTCTAAGGAGCAACATCGTGAACAAAGTCCGGAAAATCGCAGTGGGCGCGGCCCTGATTGGCGCCGTCGCAGGCGGCGGAGCCCTCACCGCCATGGCCCTGCCCGCGAACGCAGCAACCACCGACACGTCGACCGCCAGCCCGTCCGCGCCCGCCACGAACGGCGGCAACCACGGAAACGAAACGGACCTGACGGGTGACACCGCCACCAAGGTGAAGGCCGCTGTCCTGGCCGCCAACTCCGGCGCCACGGTGGAGAACATGACCACCGAAGACGACGGCAGCGCCGCCTACGAAGCCCACATCACCAAGTCCGACGGCACGCACGCCACCGTCAAACTCGACACCAGCTTCAAGGTCACCGCAACCGAAACCGGCGGCCCCGGCCACTAACCCCAAACCGACCGAGGACTGTGGGCGGATACGGCACCCTGCCGCATCCGCCCACTTGTTCGTTCTCGCTCCGGCCGCGCAACCCGGGTCGGCCCGGCGTCGATCTCCGACTGAGCGCGGTGAGGGTAGGACCCCCAGTCCTAGGAAAAGCAGGGAGCGGCTCAGCTGCTGACATCGTCTTCCGGAGCGCTTAGCGTCTTTAACAGAACCTTGAACGACGGCGGTTCCGCCTTTGAGTATCCGGGTTTCTTCCAGCCGCTAACTGGTTCACCAGTTCGGGGCTCCGCGCTTAGACGAGAAGAAGATGACAATGGAATTTTCGTTGATGATGGCTTGCGCAGTCATCAGCATCGTGAACAATGACAGCCGCAGTGCTTTGCCGGGGGCGCCTGTTGTGCCGGCACGCCCGGCGGGACGCCTGCGGCTGACCCGGCTGCGGGGTTGGATGGCGACCGCTTTTGCACCGTGCCGCATGGAGCATCGAGCCCCGGGTGCAGCCTGTCTTGGAGACGTGCCGGTGAGGTGCGCGGAAGGGTGTCCGAATGTCAGGCAGAGTCCTGCGGTCCGAACGTTAGCGCGTTCCACTCCCGGATCTCGCTGGGAACCGCAAGTCCTTCAAGAACGAACGGATCGCCTGCGATGAACTCCTCCGCCCTTTCCCTGCTGGTGAAGATGCCCATCGAACCGTTCACGGCGGGATTGTCGAAGGTTCCGATACCGATCAGGCCGCCCTCCGCGGCGAAGGCCTGAAAGTATGCGGCATGACGGGGGTAGACGGCTTGGAGCCCCGGAAGCGCCGAAGGATCCGAGCTGTAGAAAACGACGAATTGCATTGTTTGCCTTAGCTGTTGGATTCGGTGCTGTCGAGTTCGGCGAGGGTCTGGCCGAGCCGCGGGAGCACGTGGTTCCGCCACCCGCCGCTCATGATGCGGTGCGATGCCACGTGCGTCGGTTCGCTGGGATCGAAGCCGTCGTGGACGAGGGACAGGCGAGAGCCCGTGTCCTCAGCGGCAATTGACCACGTCACTGTGCTGTCGAGGTTGTTTCCGGAGTGTGCGTCCCGCCATGAAATCCGCAGTACCTTCTCCGTTTCCATGTCAAGGACTTCGCTGGCCACCAAGCCGCTGAAACCCACTGCCGGAACGGGAATCCCGCGCATCTGGAACTTGTGCCCCACGATCGCCTGGAAGTCGTTTTCCATCAACCAGCGGGCGATCAGTTCCGGTTCCGTGAGGGCCCGCCAAATCGTGGCAGGCGCGTGCGGCAGGAATTCTTCGACCTCGATGGTTGTCAGTTGTTCACTCATCAGTTGTCCTCTATCTCGTTCGTGACCATGCTAAATTCCGCGGGAGCCATCGGCCGGGCGATCAAATAACCCTGCGCAGTGTCGCAGCCCAGGTCCCGCAGAATATTCAATTGCTCCTGGCGTTCCACTCCTTCGGCGGTGACCCGGACCCCCATGGCGTTGACCGTTTGAATCAGCCCTCGGACAATGATCGCAGTGTGCGGATCGCTATCTACGTCCCTGATGAACGCTTTGTCGATTTTCAGCGTAGTCAGCGGAAGGACCCGAAGCATGGCCAAGGACGAATAGGCGCTCCCGTAATCGTCCAAGGCGACGCCAAGGCCCATATCCATCAGTTCACGCAGCTGCGATGCCACCGAGGGGACGTCCACTATCGCTGTCCCCTCGGTGATCTCGATTTCCAGCATTCGGGCAGGAATTCCGTGCCGGTTCACGGCTGCCTGGATCTCGGACGGAAGCGTCCCGCCCGCGAACTGGACCGGGGAGACGTTCACGGCGATGTTCCGTGGTGTGCCCGCGTCAATCCAGGAGCGGGACTGGGCGCAGGCCTCGTCCAGTACCCAAGCCCCGATCCTATGGATATCCCCGGTGTGTTCTGCGAGCGGGATGAACTCATCCGGAGCGATCGGACCGATCTCCGGATCGTTCCAACGCAAGAGCGCTTCGACGCCGGCGTCCTCCCCGGTCGCAAGATCCAGGACTGGCTGGTAGTGGAGAGTCAGGGCCGAATCCTCAACGGCTGAGGAAAGCCGACGCCGGATGTGCGCCTGGCGCGCGAATGGAGCCGGTTCCTGGCACGGGCCGATGCGGCCGATGCGTCGCTTGCCCTCCTGCTTGGCCCGGAGCATCGCGCCGTCGGCGTGCCGGAGCAGGACTTCGGGACCGGCGAGCATGTCCTCCGCGATGATGTCGACTCCGAGCGCCAGGCCGATGGTCGCACTGATATGCAGTTCGCACCCATCGAGCAGGAAAGACCCTTCGAGGCTGTCCAGGATGCGGGTCGCGACCGCAAAAGCGGCGTCCTCGTCGACGTCGGTGAGGAGGACAGCGAACTCGTCGCCGCCCAGGCGCATCAGGGATCCGCAGCTTCCGACGCTGCGTGCCAGACGCCGGGCGAACTCGGTGAGCGCGGCGTCACCGGTGCGGTGGCCGTAGGTGTCGTTGACGGACTTGAAATCGTCAAGGTCGATGAAGAGCATGCCGACGCCGGGCAGTCCCGCGCTAGCACCGATGTCAGGGCAATGCTCTTCGAGCATCCTCCGGTTGGGCAACCCTGTCAGCGGGTCGTGAAGCGAGGCGTGGCGGAACTGCGCGGAAACGGCGGCAAAGATGTCCGATACCGTGACAATCCGGGGGCCCGTGGCGCTCAGAACCAACAGATCCTGGTACCGCTCGTACTCCGGCCGCTCCAGGACGGTTTGCGCGGCGGACTGCAGGTCAAGCTCGGCAGCCATGGGCGAGCCCGCTGCAGGCAAGAGTTCCGAAGCCGTCCGTCTCGTATTCAGTGCCCGCCCGTAACCGAGCCGGCCGGTCAGCTTGAACTCCAGGTGGTCCCGGGTGAGCAGACCGAACGATTCGCCCTGTTCCACCACGACTGCCCTCAATCCGCGGTCATTCCGGAACATGGCGTCAATCTCCGTGGCCGACACGGTAGCTGGCACAACGAAGGCCGCCACCCCCAGGTCCCCTAAACAGGACGGGAGCGGACGCAAGAGGGAAGGTACGGGGCTACCGCCTTTCGAACACACGATCTTCTTCTTACCACCCGGACATGAACCGGCTTGACGGACTCTTGTTTAACGACAGTCAGCGATATATCGTTAAGTATCGCAGAACAAACTGCGGCCCCCCGGGGCACCTGCACAACACTGAAAGGACGATGCCGTTATGAAAGGCATTCACGACAACAAGCACACAGCTTGCGGTCCGGACATGGAACGCTTCGGACGCGGTCGGAGCCGTCGCGGACCCCACGGTCACGGAGGATTCGGACCCGGCCGCGGGTTTGGGCCGGGGCGCGGTTTCGGACCGGGCTTCGGGCCGGGGTTTGGACCAGGCTTTGGTCCCGGCGGCCCGCGCCGGGCCAATAAGGGCGACGTTCGTTTCGCGATCCTCTCCCTGCTGGCCGAAGCGCCATCCAATGGATATGGCCTCATCAAGACAATTGCCGAGAAGACATCCGGCTCGTGGCGCCCAAGCCCGGGTTCGGTCTATCCGACACTGCAGCAGCTCGTTGACGAGGAGCTCATTGCACCCGTCGGCGAAGGCCGGCGCACGGAGTTCACACTCACCGATGCCGGTAAGGCCTATGTAGCGGAGCACTCCGAGGAGCTGGAAAATGCGTGGAACATCGATCCGGAGGGGTCAGGACCCGCGTTTCACCAGAGCGTCGCAAAGCTCATGGGGGTCATCCACCAATTCCGCTTCGCCGCAACAGACGAGCAGCGCACGGCGGCCATGGAAAAGATCGACGAAGCCCGGCGAGCGCTCTACCACATCCTCGCCGACTAGCACCACACCTTCCGAAGCCGCGACGCGGAGTAGCCCTGCCCGCGGCTTAGGGAACGTCTGCCTGAGTTCCGTTCGTTCAGAGGCGGAGTTCCATGAAAACGCTGTTTGGATCCAAGGTGTAGTCGGCGAAAGGCGGGCAATCGGTGAATCCGTGGCGGACATACAAGCGCCGTGCGGGTGCGAAATAGTCCTCGGCACCCGTTTCCAGGAAGATGCGCTCGTAGTTTCGGCGGCGCGCTTCATCCAGGATGTGGTTGAGCACGAGGGTCGCCACGCCGCGCCCCCGCGCACTGGCAGTGGTGTGCATGGATTTGATTTCGCCTTGCTTCCCCGAGCCAGGTGCGGAATCGATGAATTTGAGCGCACCACACCCGAGGAGCGTCCCGTCTTCGCGGGCCGTCCAAAAGGTGATCGAGGGTGCGGATAGCGCCGCGTGATCCAGTGCGTGGACACTTTCCGCGGGCGATGTGGCGAACATGTCCGCGAGGTGTTCGCTCAGGAGTTGATGGACATCCGCACGTGCCGGATCATCGGGCTCGACGTGAATCATCGACTCAAATTACACTCCCCTGCTTCGGTTTGCGGGTCTATGCTGGGTTTCCTGGTTGCGCCGCCTCGCCCAGGCGCTCCGAACTTCTACCGGGAGCGATGGTCCATGAACAGTTGTGAAACAGTCCTGGCAGGCCTTGAAGCAGAATTCGGCTGGATCCGGGACACGTACATCGATCTTCACAGGCACCCCGAACTGAGCCTTGAGGAGCAGAGGACTTCGAAGCTCGTCGAGGGCAAACTCGCGGCATTCGGCTATGCCGTAACCCGCGTCGGGGGCACCGGCGTCGTCGGAATCCTTGCAAACGGAGACGGCCCAACAGTGCTTGCCCGCGCGGACACGGACGCGTTGCCCGTCGCCGAGGCGACCGGGCTGCCTTATGCCTCGGCCGTGGACGGGGTCATGCACGCGTGCGGGCACGACCTTCACGTCGCCGCACTGCTCGGCGCAGCCAAGCTCATGGCGGACGCCCGCACAGCCTGGTCCGGGACGTACATCGCGCTGTTCCAACCCGGGGAGGAGATCGGAGCCGGATCCCAAGCAATGCTCGACGACGGACTCGTCGCCAAAGTGCCGCGGCCCGACGTCGCCTTCGCCCAGCATGTGATGCCGATCCCGGCGGGGATGGTCGCCACCAAGGCCGGCCCTGTCCTCTCCGCCGCCGATTCGCTCAGGATCACCGTGTACGGGAAAGGCGCGCACGGCTCGATGCCGCATATGTCGGTTGACCCCGTGGTGCTGGCTTCCTCCATCGTGCTACGGCTGCAGTCCATCGTCTCGCGGGAGACCAAGCCGGGCGATTTCGCGGTTGTCACGGTGGGGGCGCTCAACGCCGGAGCGACGGCGAACATCATCCCCGACCGCGCCACCCTCCTGCTCAACATCCGCACGTACGATACCCAGGTCCGCGCGTCCGTGCTCGCGGCCATCGAGCGGATAGTCAAGGGCGAATGCTCCGCCGCCGGATCGCCGCACGACCCCGATTTCGAGTACTACGACCAGTTCCCGCTCACAAGCAATGACCCTGCGGTGACAGAGAAGGTCCGGGCCGCATTCCTGGACCGCTTCGGGGCGGACTCCGTGCGCCAGGCCGTGCCGCAGACAGCGTCGGAGGACTTCAGCCGCATTCCGGACGCCTTCGGCGTGCCATACACGTTCTGGCTCCTGGGCGGCGTGGACCCCGGAAGCTACCGGGCCGCCGTCGAACGCGGGACAGTGGCCCGGGACATACCGGCCAACCACTCGCCGCTCTTCGCGCCGGTGATCGACCCGACCCTGTCCCTAGGCGTCCAAACCCACGTGGCTGCAGCGCTGTCGTATCTGGCTTAGGAGTACCACTGCCACTCGGGAGGGGCCCAGCCCGCCGGAACCTGATGGCTGTCCTTCGTACCGCACCGTGCGCAGCTGTAGCTTGCCGACGGCGGCCGTAATCCGCTGCCATCGACGGCGTAGACCGCCGGAACATACTCATGGAATGTCAGGGGAAACCCCGGGCCGCACCGCCCGCATGCCGGCACCCTGGGGGGCGCGGCGGGGACACAGGCACGATGAGCGGCCGTTCGATGTCCAGCACGGGCAAGCGGCATTGGTTCTCACTTCAGCCAGCGGGTAGTGGGTCAAACCTTATGCCAGGATTCGCCGAAGGGCCATGGGCACGTCGAAAGAGATGGTTCGCAATCAGTTATGGTGTGGCGCTGTGGTTCTTCCTTGCTAGAACCGGGTAGTGCCGCGCAGCCGCCGGGGACGGCCGTCCGGGTCGACGACGAAGCGGCTGAGCGGATCTGCCCACAGACGTTGGAGGGACGGCACGGGTTCCGGGGTGTGGTGCCGCACGTTTCCGGTGGGGCGGGGCGAGCGGCGCCCGGATTCATGCCAGTGGTCGAGAACGTCGGCTGCGGTGTTCCACAGCTTGAGCCCGGCGGCCGGGTCGTGGAGCACGGGATCGTCCTGGTCCAAGCCCAGGTGTTCGGCCCAGAGCTGGCGCCGGAGCCCGCGTGCCAACGGGCGGGAAGCGTCGTGGCCGTTATCTGAGCCGGGCGGTTCCCCGGTAGTGGTGTCGACTACGGCACAGGTGAGCTCGCTGTCAGTGGTCCAGGATCGGCGGTTGAAATTGTCTGAACCGCAGGTGAACCAGATGTCGTCGATGATGCAGATCTTGGCGTGGACGTAGATCGGAGTTCCGGAGCTGTTCTCCAGGTCAAACACGCCGACCCTGTCGGGGGCAGCCCGGCGCAACATCCTGAGGGCGCGAAGTTGCCCGAGCCGGCTTGCCGGCCCCGCGAGTGGGCCGTCGGAGTCGGGGTAACGGGGCACGACGGTGATCACCTTCAGCTCGGGGTTCCGTTCGAGGGCCGCTGCGATTCCGGCCGCGACCTCGGTAGACCACAGGTACTGGTCCTCGATGTAGATCAGCGAGCGGGCGCGGGCGAAGGCTTTCGCGTAGCCGCGGGCAATGCTGCGTTCCCCCTCGGGCGCGAACGGAAACGGCGGACGTTTCACCCCGTAGGTGCGCAGGAGCTGGACGGAATGGGGGCCGGCCGCCGGTGGCGGCGGTGCAGCCGCAGGGAGCGGCTCGGGGTGCCGGGGCATACGGGCCAGGCGCTGCAGCAGCATCCGGTACGGGGTGCGCCGGTCCAATGGATGGGGGTCGTTCCACCGTTCAGCGAACACTGCCAGCACATCCGCCACCACGGGTCCACGCAGTTCGAGCGCGGCATCATGCCACGGGGGACGTTTCCCGTACCGCGGATCCATGGACACCGCCTGCGGGTCCCCCGCATGGCCGGCGTCGTCCCGGCGGCTGTGCGAAAGGTCGAGACCGCCAATGAACGCGACGTCCCGCGACGGATCGTCACGACGCCGGATGACGAACATCTTCTGGTGGTGGGAGCCGAACAGGCGCACACGCTGATCCAACAGCACCTCTCCGCCGGCGTCGTTGATCTTGCGACTCAGGAGTTCGTTGGATCGCCCGCTCATCGGGGCCGATACCCGTTCTCCGTGGGATCTCCAGACAAGGCCCCTCACTTCCACCCCCGAGCGGGCCAGTCCGGCGAGCAAGTCACCAATCGTCGGTCCGTCTTCCAGGAGCCGCTCGTCCGCGTCGCCGCGCCAGTCGGTGAACCACACGCGGTCTCCCGCCCGCAGGGCAGTCAGTTCCTCATGCAATCGGGCAAAGTAGCTCGATCCGTGAATCAAGGGCCGCACGAGGTTGCCGTCGGACCACGATGGAGAACCCGCACCGCCTGAGTGCACCTCCGTGGCCAGATTCCCCCGCTCAGCGCGGCTCAGGAACCAGCTACCAGCGTCGTTGTCCACTCGGTGCTCCTTCCGGGGGCCCGGGGGCCGATCCTCTAATGTCCCGTCTGCAAACAGCATAGAAGGTAACCTTACTGATCAAGTCCATGCGCAATGGAAGGCGGAAGACGATGGGTGTTCACCCCGAAGGCACGTCGGACAACGAGTCAGCCGGAGGCGCGGGCGAACTCACTGACGACCGGTTCGTCGGTGACGCCGACCTTGCCCGGTGGAAGACACCTGCCGGCAGGTGGCTTGCCTCCCGCGCGCAACGCGTCAGCGCCCGGCTCGGCCCCTATGGCGTGCTGATCCTGATCCTGGCTGCCGGAGCCGTGGTCGCATCACTGCTGGCCTTCACGACAGGCCTTGTATATGAGGCGGTAACAGAAGCAGATGGCGTCGCCGCCCTGGACCACCCGGTCCTTGAAGCAGCGATGACCCTGCGCAGCCCCGCGCTGGACGCGGCAGCCACTGCATACACCGATCTGGGTGGAGGAATCGGGATGCCGATCCTTGCGGTGATCGCGACGGCCGTTCTGGTTCTGCGGCGCCGTTCCTGGACCCCGGCGATCCTCATCGTGACAGCCGCGGCCGGCTCCCTGCTCATGACAGTCGCAGGCAAGCAGCTCATCGGCCGGGCCCGGCCGCCGCTCAGTGATGCTGTACCGCCCTACGAGTATTCGCCGTCGTTTCCCAGCGGGCATTCGCTCAACTCGTTCGTGATCGCCGGAATTGTCGCCTATCTGATCATCCTGCGCTGCCGCTCCCGCCGGGCCCGCGCCTGGACGGTGACCGGCGCTGCCCTCTTCGCCCTGACCATCGGCCTAAGCCGCGTGTTCCTGGGTCACCACTGGCTCACGGATGTCCTGGCGGCGTGGACCCTCGGCGCCGCGTGGCTGGTCCTGGTCATCACCGCGCATCGCCTTTACCTCACCGCCCGAAAGACTGAGAAGAAGAGCCATTCCCTGGGCGGGACCGCAGGCGGTTGAAAGCCGGACCCGCCGCGGCCGGGCGACAGGAACACATCATGGCTGCTGTTGGTCCTTCGTGGCAGGGTCCGCCTCGGCGAGGGCCGTGATCATCCGTTCCATGCGGGCCACGCCGGCAAAGCGGCCGGCGTTGTCCGTGACAAGCAGCGGACTGAACCGGGTGTCCTGGGTCCGGGTCATGGAACGCGCCAGCGCCTCGCTGAGCGGTGTGTCGAGATTGACCTTCATCCCCGGAGTCATCATCCCCAGCGCTGCCGTCGTGGGGTCCAGTACCGCGACCGGCCGCCGGTGCTCCCCGAGCAGCACCACCATCAGCAGGTCCCGGGCGCCGTCGAACGCGGCAGCCGCGGCTGCGGTGCTCGTGGCCGTCGTCGCTGGTTCCACGATGTCACGCACAGTGCTTCGGTGGGTTACCGGCGGTTTCGACGCGAGGCGGTGGGCGACGTCAAGGTCGATCTGTTCCCACGCCGGCCCCGGCCGGGCAAGGCAATACCCCTGCACCAGCGGAACTCCGAGGGCAACAAGAGCGTCCAGTTCCTCCACCCGCTCCACGCCCTCTGCCAGGATCCAGGCATCCACGCGGCTCGCGAACGTTCCGAGCATGGAGATCAGTGCGCGCTTGGCTTCGTCGCGGTCGACGTCCTGGATGAGCTCCCGGTCAATCTTGATCAGCGAGGGCCGCAACGCAAGGAGGTGACGGAGCCCCGCATAGCCGGCACCGGCGTCGTCGACGGCGATCAGGGCGCCTGCGGCGCGCAGCTGGTTGAGGTCGGGTTCGAGCTCCAGATAGGAGTCAATCGGGGTTTGCTCGGTCAGCTCGATCACGAGTCCGCCAAGGTTTCCCTGGCCGCGCCAAATCTCCCGGATTTTCTCGGTCCGCAAGAGCTCCGGCGAGACATTGAGGCTCATGAAGCAGTTTGCCGGCAGGACCGGGCGTGCTTTGAGCGCCACCCGCAGGGCTGCAGCCTCGAGATCGGCCGACCGGCCGTGTGCGCGTGCGGCGGCAAACCACGCTTCGGGGTTCTTTTCAGGGAAGCCCGGAAACCGGGCGAGCGCTTCGTAACCCACCACCGTGCCGCGGGCAGTGTCAGTGATGGGCTGGTACGCCGCCGAAAGGCCCTCGCCGCGGCAAGCAGCGGACAGGTTCTCCGGCCAGTCCGGGCCGGCAGCGGACCCGGTGCCGGGTACGTGGCCTCCTGGCTCGTGACTCAACTAACGGGGACGATGGCTCTGTGGATTGCCTGCACGACGTCGGCCGGCAGTGCGTCCATTCCGTGCGCGGATGCGGCGTGGGCAGCCACGTTGACCAGGATTTCATCGTCTGTGCTGCACACCCAGCGGGCCTCGCAACCGGGAACCACATCACCACAGGCAAACGACTTCACTAGAGCTCCTTTTTCATCAACAGCGAACCTGACAACCTTACGTGACACCCGGACGTGGCATGTTGCCCAAAATTTGCCTTCCCTGCACCCAGCCTTTGCCTGGTGATGGAAGAGTCGGTCGGGGGTAATTCGTCAACAAAGCCAAGCACTGGGAGCAGCTCATGTCGGGTCTCAACCGTCGACGTTTTCTTCAACTATCAGGGGCCAGCGCGGCGAGTGCCGCAATCGCGGAGATGCTGGGCGAGAGCATCGCGCGCGCTGCCACCATCCCCGCCAACCGTGCCACCGGGTCGATCAAAGACGTCGAACACGTGGTCGTGTTCATGCAGGAGAACCGCGCGTTCGACCATTACTTCGGCACGCTCAGGGGCGTGCGCGGCTTTGGGGACCCGCACCCGGCGATCCTCCCGAGCGGGAAGGACGCTTTCGCGCAGAACAACGGAACTCGGGATATCCTCCCCTACCACCCGACCGCGCCGAACCTCGGGATGCAGTTCATGGAGGACCTCGACCACTCGTGGAAGCTCACCCACGAGGCCTTCAACATGGGCAAGTACGACAAGTGGCTCCCCGCCAAGTCCGAGGCCACGATGGCGTTCTACGAGCGCGGCGACGTCCCGTTCCACTTCGCCCTCGCGGACGCGTTCACCATCTGCGACCAGTACCACTGCTCGATCCTCGGCCCCACCGACCCGAACCGCTATTACATGTTCACCGGCTGGGACGGCAACGATTACAAGGCCGGAGGTCCCGACCTGTGGAACGCCGAGGTCGGATACTCGTGGAGCTCGTACCCCGAGGAGCTCGAGAAGGCCGGCGTGAGCTGGAAGGTGTACCAGGACGTCGGCGACGGCCTCGACGCGGCGGGCTACTGGGGCTGGACCAGCAACGCGTTCATCGGCAACTACGGGGACAACTCGCTGCTCTACCTCACGCAGTACCAGAACTCGAAGCCCGGCAGCCCGCTCTACGAGAAGGCGCTGACCGGCACGAACGCGAAGGCCGGCGACGACCTGTTCCGGATCTTCCGCGAGGACGTTGCGAGCGGGAAGCTGCCGCAGGTCTCGTACATCGTGGGCCCGGAGGCCTACACCGAGCACTCGAACTGGCCGCCGAACTTCGGCGCCTGGTACACGGCGAACATCCTCGACATCCTCACGTCCAACCCGGACGTCTGGAGCAAGACAGCTGTGTTCTTCATGTACGACGAGAACGACGGCTTCTACGACCACGTGGTCCCGCCGCACCCCAACACTTCGCAGATCCCCGGCGCGTCCACGGTCTCGACCGAGGGCGAGTGGTACGACGGCCGCATGACGTTCTCCGGCAAGTCCGACGTCCCGGGCCACTACGGCCTCGGCGTGCGCGTTCCGATGCTCGTCGTCTCGCCGTGGAGCATGGGCGGGTGGGTCTGCTCGGAGACGTTCGACCACACGTCGATCGTGCAGTTCCTTGAGACCCGCTTCGGAGTGAAGTCGCCGAACATCTCGGCCTGGCGCCGCGCCGTGTGCGGTGACCTCACGAGCGCGTTCGACTTCGCCTCGAGCGGCGGCGCGGCCCCCGCACTCCCCGACACGTCCGCGTTCAAGCCCGCGGACCAGAACCGGCACCCCAACTACGTTCCGACGCCTCCCGCGGTCAACTCGATGCCCGTCCAGGAGAAGGGCAGCCGCCCGTCGCGCCCGCTCGGCTACGCGCTCGACGTCGCGGCCACGGTGGCGGGCGGCAGGCTCTCCGCGCACTGGTCCAACACTGGTTCCCTCGGCGCGCACGTGCAGGTCCGCTCGAACCTCCTTCCGTCAGGCCCTTACTCGTACACGATCGGCGCAGGTGCGGCCCTCGACGCGTCCTGGTCGCTTGGCGCCGAGTACGACGTGCAGATGCACGGCCCGGCCGGCTGGTACCGCCGCTACGCGGGCACGACGGCGGCTGCGGACGTCCGCGTCGCAGTGACCCGCGACGGGATGGCTGGCCACGCGCGGTTCCGGATCGAGAACGCGGGCTCGGCTGCGGCCGCGCTCACGCTCACTGACGCGTACGGCGCCGGGTCGCAGGAGCTCGCGCTCAACGCGGGCCAGGCCAAGACCGTGGTGATCCCGACGCAGGGGGGCTGGTACGACCTCAAGCTCACCGCTGCGGCGGATCCGAAGCTCGTTCGGATCCTTGCGGGGCGGCTCGACAATGGCAGGGCGCTCACCTCCGACCCCCAGCTTTAGCCCACGGCGCCTCGATAGTGCTCGGCCAGCCGAGCCAGTCCCTCATCAAGGGAGACCGCGGGCGTCCAGTCGAGGAGTTCACGGGTTTCGCGCTGGTCGAACCAGTGGGCGGTGGAGAGCTGCTCGGCGAGGAATCTGGTCATCGGCGGCTCTTCTCGGCGCCCTGTCCAGGTCCAGAGTTTTTCCACCACAGCTCCCGCCGCCCGCGCCACAGCACCCGGCACGGTCCACGACGGCACGGCGACGCCCCCTGCTGCGCATATGCCTGCGAGCAGTTCGCCGACCGGGCGTGGCTCGCCGTTGCTCACGACGACGGATCGGCCATGGACATGTTCCATGCGGTGCAGCGCGGCGACGATGGCCGAGGCGGCGTTGTCCACGTAGGTGGTGTCGATGAGGGCCGCACCGGCGTCGAGCAGCGGGAGGCGGTTGCGGCTGGCGCGGGCCAGGACCCGTTCCACGAGCTGGGTGTCGCCAGGGCCCCAAACGATATGGGGGCGCACCGCGGCGACCCGGAAGTCCGGAGCGTCCGCTGCTAGCGCCAGCAACTCAGCTTCGGCCTTGGTGCGGGAGTAGTTGCCGCGCGCATGCTGCGGGTCGGCTGGCTCCGCCCCCAGCCCGACGATCGAGGTGCCGGAGTTGGCCACCGACGGGGAGGAGACGAAGACTACGTCCCGTACCCCGGCCGCGCGGGCGGAATGGAGCACATTGCGGGTCCCCTCGACATTCACCTCGTCGAACTCCGCTGCACGGCCCGTGAAGGATACTTTCGCGGCCAGGTGGATGATTCCCTCCGAGCCTTCGACTGCTCTCCGGAGTGCCGCACCGTCGGTCAGGGAACCGCGGAAGTCCGTCGCGCCGTCGACTCCTGAGGGACGGCGCTGAAACGTGGCCACGACGTGGCCTTGGCGGACCAGTAGCCGGGCAACTTCCCGTCCGAGCAGCCCGCTCGCACCGGTGACGAGGACCCTCACGGCTCTCCCGGCCGGCCGCCGGCCAACACCCGTGAAGCCCAGCGGGACAGCCGGGTCCTGTCGATCTTGGCGTTGTGTCGGATATCGGTGGGCTGCGCGGGGACCGCGAGCACAGCGGAGACCTTGACGCCAGCCTCAAGGGCTGCCTCGCGGACACGTGCGGCGAGCGCCGGCGCAGCAAGGCCGGCTTTGCGGGAGGGAGGGACGGTCTCGACGACGGCGACGACGGCCTGGGTCCCTGCCGGTCCGACGCCGGTGATGGCGGCCAGCCGGACGCAGTCGAGGCTTTCGATCGCCCGTTCGGCACCCACGGGCGTCACCACCGCCCCGGGCGCCGTCACGACATGGGCGAGACGTCCTTCCACCCAGAGCCGTCCGGCGTCGTCGAAGTGGCCCACGTCGCCAGTGCGGTGCCATCCGGGCGGGCTGATGCTCCCCCGCTGGGTCAACCACAGCCTGTCGTAGGCTTCCTTGACGTGTGCGGCGCTGACGAGGATTTCCCCGGTCACGCCAGCTTCCGTCACTGCATGGGATCCAGGTGCGGTCCCATCCGCAGCCAGTGGGACGACGGCCACGCTGGCGCCATGCACGGGCTTCCCGACGCACACGCCGTTGCCTGCTCCCGCAACCGTACCGGCGGCGGCTTCGGCGTCGGCGGCCTGGATTTGTTCGAGGCTGATATCGGTGACAGGCAGCGCCTCGGTCATCCCGTACGGGGTATGCAGCGAAGCCCGGGGCAGCAGCTGCTGCCCCTGCGCCAAGAGCCGTTCCGGGACGGGCGCGCCGGCAGAGAGAAGCAACCCGACACCTTCCAGGGCTGGATGCCCTGCCCCGCTCACGTCATCCCGGGTGGCAAGGACGTTGCGCAGCGCAGCCGGAGAAGCGAAGACGACGGTAGCGTCGATGGCCGCGGCTGCGTCCGCGAGCGCGCGGGCCGTCAAGGTGCGGGGCGCAGTAACGTCCATGTCTGGCGTCACCGAAACAGCTCCGAGCGCGGGCCCCAGCAGGGCGAACGGGGCGAAACCCGCCACGAGCCGGGCACCGGGGCGGATCCCGAAAGTTTCGGCCAGCGTATCGCGCATCGCGGCCAGCTGCCGGTGCGTATAGAGCACGCCTTTCGCCGGACCGGTGGAGCCTGAGGTGAAGAGCACGGCGGCCGGCGCATCCGGGTCCACAACGTGCACGGGCAAGCCTGAACCATGCTTGGCACCGAGCCCGGCCAGGGCGGTGAGAGAGGTTTCGACACCCAGGATCCGGCGGCGGGCAGCCGGTAGGTCCCGGACGCTGATCCGCCGTCCCGGCCAGCCGAGCACCGAGGCGGCCGCCAGCGCTTTGTCGATTCCGATGAGGAAATCGGCGGTGGCGCCCTTCAGCGCCCGGCTCAGGCCTCTGGTTCCCAATCCGGCGTCGGCCACGACCACTACCGCGCCGATCCGCAAGCATGCGTAGAGGGCTACGGTCAGGTCCACTCCGGGCGGAACCATCAGGCTCACCCTGCTGCCGTTCCCCACCCCGGCTTCCCGCAACCCCGACGAAAGGTCAAGGATGTTCCGGTCCAGCTGCTGCCAGCTGAGGGAACGGCCGACGCTGCCGTCCGGAGCCATTTCCGCAACGGCGATATCTTCCTTCGCCGGTCCCGTCGCGAGCTCGCCGAGCGATTCCCAAAGCGCCCGGAAATCCGCGTGCGAGCGCCCGGCCGCACCGTTCCCCCCGTGACCGCCGCTCGTTGGCTCTTCGACTCTGTCAGGCTCGCTTGCAATCACACTCCCGTGCTCGGCAAGCCACTGGAAGACAGGTGTGGCAATGTCCCGGTCTTCCGCCACGAGGTGTCCCGCGCCTTCGAAGCGGTGCACGTCGGCGTGCGGAAGCCGCGTGATGAGGTCTTTGAGGTACCGGTCGGAAAAGATGGGATCCCGGGGGCCCCAGAGCATCAGGGCAGGGACCTTCAGCCCGCGCAACCCTTCCGCGACGCGTGTGAGCGCAGGGAAGCTCGGATGGGAAGCATCCGCGGGAATATCCGCCACAAAGTTCCCTACCCCGGCCCGGCGGGAGGCTCCGCGGTAGGGGGCCATGTAGGCGTCTCGAATGTCGGCGGGCAGCGGCGGGTTCGCCAGCGAGTGTGTCACCCGCAGAAAGGCGTCCGACGTCGTCGTGCCCCACCGGTGAACGAGCGGGTGCAAGGCAAGCCGGAGGGCTGGCGGGATTGCCGAATCGGAGGGGCGATGCACGGCGGTGTTGGTCAGCACCACGCCCTTGACCTGCCGCGGGTGCGCCAGTGCCCAGCCCAGGCTGATGACGCCGCCCCAGTCGTGACCCACCGTCACCACCGGGCCGTCCAGGTCCAGTGCGTCCGTGAGGTCGCCCAGGTCGTTGATCCGGTCCGCCAGGCGCCGGAAGGTGCCGCTGCGCTCGGAGTAGCCCATGTCCAGTTGGTCTACCGCCACAACGCGCCACGGATGGGCCGCGTCCGATCCGGCGGCCAGCAGGGTCCGCCACAGGTAAGACCATGTGGGGTTGCCGTGCACGCACAGCAGGGTGCCGGCGGGAGCCAGGCCGCGGCGGGAGAGCTGGGCGCCGTTGTCCAACACGTGCCAGCGGCGCACAGTGCCTGGCGCATCGACGGCGGAAGTGGACGGGACGCCGATTGTCCGGGACCACTCCGGATCGACCCCGGGCCAGAGGGTGGCTACCAAACGATTTCCACCATTCCCGCGTTCAGCCCTGAACCAACACCCATGCACAACACACGGTCTCCCGAGCTCAGCGACTGCGCCTCGGCTGCCAGGGTCATCGGGAGCGAGGCCGGTCCCACGTTGCCCCAGTGCGGGAACGTGATCGGAACCTTGTCCGCGTCCAGGTCAATGGCATTGATGATCGCTTGGGTGTAGGCATTGCTGACTTGATGCGTGACGTAGCGGTCCATGGCGGCCCAGTCCCACTCCGGCTGGGCTTCCTGCCAGGCGTCGACGACCAGCTGGAGGCCGCCGTCGAGCAGCCCTTTCGTGTCGGTGGTCATCCCGTCGATGCCTCCCACGCACAATTCGTGGTGTTCCGTGCCGGCACGCATCACGCCGCCAATAAGCCGGTGCGCCCCGGGGTGCTCGTCCGCGGGGCCCAAGACTGCTGCGGCAGCTCCGGAACCGAGCGTGAGGGTGGCGAACTCGCGGCCGAAGTCTTCACGGGTGGTCTCAGGCCGCTGCAACCGGGCCAGTGTGGCTTCCTGGGTCACCTGGGCGTCCTCGCCGTTGACGATGACCGCGTACTTGATCTGTCCGGAGTCGATCATGTTGGCCGCCAGGATCAAGGCGTTCACGAATCCAAGGCAGGCGTTGGCCAGGTCGAAGTTCATGGCCGACGACGGCAGGCCGAGTTCGTGGTGGATCTTCACCGCCACGGATGGTTCGAGATTGCGCCGCGTGACCGAAGTATTGATCAGCAGGCCGATTTCGGACGCTTCGACGCCGGCCTCTGCCAAGGCCTTCGCGCCGGCTTCGACCGCGGCGTCATCGAATGATGTCCCGGCGGCCCACCAGCGGCGGTGCGTGACGCCGGCCACGCGCTCAAGCAGCCGCGGCGGGAACTTCAGCCGCTGCAGCGTTGAAGCCAACCTGCGGTCGAAATCCGTGGAACTCACGATCCTGGGAGCCTCGATACAGCTCACCGAGAGGAGCGCGGTGTTACTGTGCCTGAAGGTTGCATTCCCTGCCAAGTCAAGCCCCTGTTCGTTTCCGTGCTGCATTCATGCGGTGACTGTACCCATAAGTGCAAGCCCAAGAGCTTAACTATGCCCGTCCAACCGCGGATCCCGCGCATTTTGTGTGGAATTACGCAGCTTCCTTGGTTTCGGCGTCGTGAATATTTCGATCCCGGTGAGCCATTCGCACGAAGACGGTCCGGACTTGGCTGCGGAAGGTCAGGTCGTTTTTCCGGCTGACCACGATCACTGCGCAGAAGGCGGTCAACAGCACAACAGTGCCGGCGACTGCCACCGCCCAGCGCGGACCGAATTCAGTGCCGATCCACCCCATGAGTGGGGCGCCCAAGGCGGTCCCGCCCTGCATGACGGCCATGTACAGCGCCAGCACGCGCCCCCGGAATTGTGGTTCCGCCGAGAGCTGGATACTCGTATTGCAGCTGTTCAGGAAGGTCATGGAACCGATGCCGACCGGAATCAGCGACGCTGCGTAGAGCCAGAATGACGGGGAGATACTCCCGATGAGGGTGAAGATGCCCATGGTGATGGCCCCGAGCAGCAAAAAACGCATCCGCGGGCCGGACCTCCTGGCCGCCATGAGCGCCCCGGCCAGCGTCCCCACCGCCATGATGGAACCCAGAAGGCCGAATTCCCCGGGCCCCATGCCGAACGCCGTCGTGGACATGAGCGCATTGGTAACGGGAAAATTCATGCCGAATGCGCCCAGGATCCCGACCATGACAAGAATGAGCACCAGGTCCGGGCGTCGGCTCACGTAGCCAAGGCCCTCCACCACCGGATGCTTCCCGTTGCCTGCCGGTGCCGAGGGGAACAGCGCGGAAGGCTGAATGCGCCACAATGAGACGAGGACGGCGGCGAAGCTGGCCGCGTTGAGCAGGAAAACGGGTCCCGTGCCGATCCAGGCGATCAGGACCCCGGCGATGGCCGGTCCAGTGAGCCGTGCGGTGTTGAAGGAAGCAGAGTTCAGTGCCACGGCATTTGCAACATGCTCTTGCCCCACGAGTTCGGAAACGAAGGCCTGGCGAGCCGGCCCGTCAATGGCGCTGGCCACTCCAAGGCAAAGGGCGGCCACATACAGTTGCCACAACTGCGCCGAGCCGGTCAGGACCAGAAGCCCGACAAGCAATCCACAAAGGCCCATGGCCGACTGTGTCCACCGCAAGGTCCTCAGTTTGCGGTATCGGTCTGCAATCACGCCCCCGTAGGGACCAAGCAACAGCATGGGCAGGAACTGCAGCCCCGTGGTAATACCCACGGCCGTACCGGAATGATTGGTCAGGACCGTCAGCACGAGCCAATCCTGCGCGATTCGCTGCATCCACGTGCCGATGTTGGACACCATGGCTCCTGAGGCCCATAACCGGTAGTTGCGGTTTTCCAATGCCCGGAACATGGCGCTCATCGTGCGCTCAACTCCTGCAGGATGTGCGCCGCGCGGCTGAGCGTCAGGCGCTCTTCCTCACTGAGTCCGGCAACCCGCTGAGCCAGCCATGCCGTCCGCTGGCTCCGGGCCTCGTCCAGGACTTCCTCACCGGCCGGAGTGATTCCCACCTGGACCTGGCGGCCGTCCACCGGATCCGCTGACCGCGACGCAAATCCCTTTTCGGTCAGCGAATTCACGATCCGGGTCATCGACGGCGCCTGAACATGTTCCCGCTCGGCCAGTTGCCGAAGGGTCTGGGAGCCGCTCCGAAGGTGCGCCAGGACGGTGTACTGGCCCGGCGTGAGGACATCGCCGCTCGCCTCGATCCGCAGCCGCCGGGACGTGCGCATCACGGCAGTCCGCAGATCGATCGCGAGCACGTCCGGTTGGATGTCATCCGTCGGGTGCAGGGAAACTTTATTGGTGTCAGTCATGGTGCCTCCAGGGGTGGCCGCCAGCCACGGTTAGCGACGCTAATTAGCAGTGCTAACTATATTCTAGCCCCTTTCGCCACTCGGGGCTTTTCCCTAGGCGCCTGGGTAGTCTCCGGCCGCGATGTCCGCGAGCAAGCTGGGGTGCGTCGGTTCCCACCCGAAGGTCTCGCGTGTCCAGACGCTTGACGCGGGCTGGTCGACGCTGAAGATGGCCCCGAGCGGTCCGAAGGTCTCGGCCGGCACTTGCCGGACCGGAAGGCCGAGCTGCTCGCCGATCGCGGACGCCAGCGATAACATCGTGTCCCCCTCGTCCGCAACAGCGTTCACTGCCGTGCCGGGCTCACCCCTCTCGAGCATGATGCGGAACAATGCCGCGGCGTCGCGACGGTGCACGGCCGGCCAGCGCTGGCTGCCATCGCCGACATAGGCGGACACGCCGGAACGCTGCGCCGCGGCAATCAGGATGCCGGCGAAGCCATACGCGACGTAACGCTCGTGCACCGACCGGGGCAGGCGCACGGTCGACGTGCGCACCCCCTGGGAGGCGAGATCGAGGATCCGTTGTGCGTTGATCCCACGGCCACCGACCGGCCCGGCCGTGATCAGCGGATCCTGCTCGGTTGAAGATCGGCCTTCCACCGCCGTCGTACCGGAGACGATCACGAAGGGCTTGTCGGTTCCAACGAGAGCGGTACCGATGGTGTCCATAGCCAGGCCTTCCTCGGCGATGCTCCGCTCGAGATCGGCGAAGTCATTGCTGAAGGCCAGATGGATCACGCCATCAGCGTGGGTTGCGGCGGCCGTGAGCACTTCAAGATCGCCGAGGCTCCCGCGGAGCGGCGTGCCGCCCGCGTCGACCACCTTCCGCTCGGACGATTCCGAGCGGGCCAGCCCGACGACTTCGTGACCGTGGGCGACGAGCTCCTGGACGACCGCCGATCCGATTCCCCCGGACGCTCCGGTGACGAAAACCCGCATGGGTGAACTCCTTCCTGATGCGACTTGTATCCCATCACTTTTTGCTTCCTACTGCGTCCTCCAGACTCAGGACCGGTCCGATGGACAGTGTGACCGGCTCGGCTGCGCGCCAGTCGACGCCGAGTTCCACTTCGACGGTTTGGCCGGTCGGTGACGTGACGGAGAAGTTGCGAACTGCGCGGCGCTGCGACGCACCACGATCTCGAGGCCGGCTTCGCTCATCGCGGCCGCGAGTCTCGTTGTGGAAGCTGCAAACGCTTCGCCGCTGGTGACGGATGTGAACAGGTCAATGTCCTGTGTGGGCGGTCAATGATGCCGTGTTCGCGGATGGCACCGGAGCCAGCCAACGCGAACCCTCCCCCGGCCTAGGCAGTCAAAGCCAGGTGTGTAGCTCGGGGGATCACGTCCTGGATGAGGACCCGCGGTTCGCTGTGGTGGCGCCCCGCGGTCCTGGGCTTGAGGGTGGGCATTTCGTGTCTCCTGGTAGCGCGGCTGGTGGTGCCGGCTAGGCTCAGATTACCAAGCCTGCACGAAGCTCAATACAGGTCCGTATCGTTCATGGCCGGTCCTGCGACTTGCTTTCGGGTGGTCTGGTTGGGGTGTTCGCGTTGGCTGGAGCCGGTTCGGCCGGACGTTTTCCGGTTGGACTCCAGCTCGTGAGGAAGTCGAGTTGTTGTTGGGCGTGGCTTCCCGGTTCGGCGGTGTAGACAATGAGTGTCAGGCCCTCTCCGGGGAGTTCGAGTGAATCACCGGTGAGTTCGATGTCTCCGATGAGCGGGTTGTGCAGTGTCTTGCGGGCCGAGCGGTGAAAGCGGACGTTGTGCCGTGCCCAGCGTGTCGAGAATTCAGTGCTTCCGGTGGCAAGGTCACCAATGAGGCTGTTTAAGGCCCTGTCATGCGGGTTGCGGCCGGCTTCGGTGCGCAGCCCGGCGGCAAGGTCATCGGCGATGCTCTCCCATTCGAGGAAGAAGTCCCGGGAACGCGGGTCCAGGAACATGAACCGTGCGAGATTCAGCGGCAGGGTCTCGGGGTTGAGGATGTCCCCGTAGAGGGCGAGGCAAAGACTGTTGGCGGCCACAATGTCCATGCGGGTGTTCCGGACATAGGCGGGCGTGCCGGTCATGCCGGCCAGTATCCGCTCAATGCTCGGCCGGACTTCTGCCCGGATCCGGCGCCTTCCTGGTTCCCGCGACGGCGCGGTCGCCTTAGCCAGATCAAGCAGGTGGGCCCGCTCGGCCTCATCAAGCTGGAGGGCCGCGGCGAGGGATTCGAGAACACTTTCGGAGGCTCCCCGCAGGTTCCCCCGCTCAAGCCGGGCGTAATATTCGGTGCTGACGCCGGTGAGCATGGCCACTTCCTCGCGTTTGAGGCCGGCCACCCGCCTCGTCCCGCCGTAGGCGGGCAGTCCTGCCTGGGCGGGAGTGATGCGCGACCGCCGGCTCATGAGGAACTCGCGGACGTCTTTACTGTTGTCCATGGCGTCTAGGCTACGGCGGACCGGTCCTGTCTAACAGGAACTGCCAGTACACCGCACGGCAGGTACTCCCGCGCGCAGGAATGGGCTGGTTTCCTTGAATGAGTCCAGTTCCCCCCTCCTGCAAGGACACCATGCCTGTATCCACTCTCAGCCCTTCGAGAACAGGGGCCCGGCCGCGCGCGTCGCTGGCGACCGCCATGCTCGGGTTCTTCGTAGTTGCCCTGGACGCCCAGATCGTCAACGTTGCGCTGCCCGGGATCAGGAACGACCTCGGAGGGGGCCTGTCGGGCCTGCAGTGGATCGTCACCGGCTACACACTGATGTTTTCTGCCCTGCAGCTCTTCTCGGGGACCTTTTCCGACCGAGCAGGTGCCCGCCGTGCCTACGGCCTGGGCATGATCCTGTTCACCGCCGCGTCCCTGGCGTGCGGGTTCAGTCCGAGCCTGCTGGTCCTCATCGCCGGCCGCATCCTGCAGGGCATCGGCGCGGCGATGATCACCCCCAGCTCCCTGGCGCTCATCCGGGAGGCCTACCATGACCCGGCCGGGCGCGGGCGCGCCATCGTGTACTGGGGCCTGGGCGGCTCCGTCGCCGCGGCGGCAGGCCCGGTACTCGGCGGGATCCTCACCCAAATCGACTGGCGGCTGATCTTCTTCGTCAACCTACCGGTCGGTCTGGCAGCACTCATGGTGCTCTCCCGCGTCGCGCCGTCGCCACGGCGGCCAACGCCTTTTGACTGGTTTGGGCAGATCACCGCCGTACTGGCCCTGGCCGCCCTGACCTATGGCATCATCGAAGGCGCGGTAGCCGGCTACGGAAGCCCCGGAATCCTCACCCTGTTCGCTGTGTGCGCGGCGTCGGCGGCCGCATTCGTGCTGGCGCAGGCCCGGGGAAGGCATCCCATGGTCCCGCTGGACCTCTTCCGTTCTCACTCGGTCTCCACTGCCCTGGCCATAGCCGTCGTCACGATGGCCGCCTTCTACGGCGTCGTCTTCCTCCAAAGCCTGTACTTCCAGCAGCAACGCGGTGCCACCGCGATGGAGACCGGACTGCTGTTCCTGCCCATGACGGGGCTCGTCGCCCTCCTCAACCCGCTCGCGGCCCGGTTGATGGTCCGGTTCGGGAACGTGGCCATGATCGCGGCCGGCCAGCTGCTCATGGCCCTGGGCCTGGCCGGACTGTGGCTGCTCCCCACCGGCGCGCCGGTCCTGCTCGTGGCGCTCACCATGGTCCCGGTCGGGGTGGGCGGATCCTTCACTGTGCCCCCGATCATTGCGCTCGTTATGGACAACGTGCCGGGAGAGAAAGCAGGGACCGCCAGCGGCGTCATCAACACTGCCAGGCAGCTCGGCGGCTCCCTCGGCGTCGCAATTTATGGCGCCCTGCTCGCCGGACACGACTTCACGACCGGACTCCGCCTCGGCTTCGGCACCACCGCCGTCGTCCTCCTCATCCTTATCGCAGCGACCCTGCCACTGCGGCTCGCAAAACAGTCACGGCAATAGTCAAAGAAAGACACCATGAAACTCATACCCACCACCCCCACGGCTAAAGCCCCGAGGGAGCGGTTCACCGGCGACGTCTACCTCAACACGCTCCACAACGGCCAGGCTCCCTCCAGACTCGTGGCAGCAATGGTCCGCTTCACCCCCGGCGCCCGCACGAACTGGCACTCCCACCCGCTGGGCCAGACCCTGCACTGCACCGACGGGACCGGGATCGTCGCCACCCGGGACGGCACAGTCATCGTCATGCGCCCTGGGGACACGGTCCACACCCCTCCCGGCGAGGAGCACTGGCACGGCGGCACCCGGGACAGCATGATGTGCCACCTTGCCCTGGTCGAACACGACAACGGGGAGAGCGCCACCTGGCTCGAACCCGTCACGGACCAGGACTATGAAACCGCCCACACCCAAACCCGCCGATAACCACACGAACCAAAAGGAAATTCCATGAATAACGTGACCCTCAATAATGGCGTCCAGATGCCGATCCTCGGCTTCGGCGTCTTCCAGATCCCCGACGACGAAACCCAGGCCGCCGTCGAAGCCGCCCTCACAGCGGGGTACCGCCATCTGGACACCGCAGCCTCCTACGGCAACGAGCAAGCCGTCGGCGCCGCGATCAAGGCCAGCGGCATCGCCCGCGAGGAACTGTTCATCACCACCAAGCTCTGGATCCAGCACGCCCCTACCGGCAACGTCCAGGACGACACCAGGCGCGCGTTCGAAAACTCCCTCCAGCGCCTCGGGCTGGACTACGCCGACTTGTACCTGATCCACCAGCCGCTCGGGGACTACTACAGCGAGTGGCGGGCCATGCAGGACATCAACAAGGAAGGCCTGGCCCGTGCGATCGGGGTGTCGAACTTCCACCCCGACCGGCTGGTGGACCTCATCGACCACAACGAGATCGTCCCGGCCGTCAACCAGATCGAGACCCACCCCTTCCACCAGCGCGCCGCCGATCAGGCGCTGATGCGCGAACGCGGTGTCCAGATCGAGTCCTGGGGCCCCTTCGCCGAAGGAAAGAACGACCTGTTCACCGACCCGGTCCTCAGCGCCATCGCCGAGGCCCACGGCAAATCGGTCGCCCAGGTCGTGCTCCGCTGGCTCATCCAGCGCGAGGTCGTCGTCATCCCCAAGTCCGTCAGGCCGGAACGCATGGCCCAGAACCTCGACGTCTTCAATTTCGAACTCACCGACGAGCAGATGGGCAAGATCGCCACCCTGGACACCGGCGCCAGCCTCTTCTTCGATCACCGCGACCCCGCCATGGTCAGCTGGTTGGGCGGACGCCGATACAACTGATCCGGTCAACCGTCCGTTAGGGTGACGAACCCGGTAACCCTAACGGACAGGTCTCTTCGTCACCCCGATCGCTATCGCCGCCCAAAGCAATCAAACCGAAAAGACCCGTGATGATCACGAGCGTGGAAACCAGCCGGCGCTCCGTCTTACGTTCGGCCGTCAGCAGTTTGGGCGTTGCCTTGATCGCCGCCGGAACCTCGGGTTGCACCCCGGGAGAACGGAACGCACCCATGCGCCCACAAGAAACAGCCACGTCCCCCTCCACCCAGGACACGCCGGCGCCCGCGGACGGCCGACGGGTCCTTCTTGCCTACTTCTCCCGTGCCGGGGAAAACTACTACTACGGGGGCCGCACCAACCTCGACGTCGGAAACACCGAGGTGCTGGCCGGCATGATCAGCAGCCTCATAGCGTGCGATGTACACCGCATTGAGGCCGCCGACCCCTACCCCGACGACTACGACGCGACTGTCGCCCGCAATGTCCGCGAACAGAACGCTGACGCCCGCCCGCGCATCGCCAACCCGCTGCCCTACGTCGACGAGTACGACACCGTGCTGCTGGCCAGCGGCATCTGGAACGTCCGGGCCCCATTGATCATGAGCACGTTCTGCGAAAGCTACGACTTCACCGGCAAAACCATCCACCCCGTCACCACCCACGCCATGAGCGGACTCGGCACCACCGAACGGGACTACGCCCGCTCCTGCCACGGGGCGGCCCTCGGCGAAGGGCTCGCGGTGCTCGGCGAGGAAGTCAAGGACGCCGGACCGGCTATCGAGGCCTGGCTGCGCCGCACCCGGCTCCTGCAGACCCAGTCACGCCAGACCGGATGATCACTCCGCGTCCAATCACAACCTGCTTCACGAACACCCCGAAAGGAACCCATCATGAGCGACTCAAACCAAACCCGCGCCCAGCAACTCATCGGCGACTTCGCACCCAAACTCGTGGAACTCACCGACAACGTGCTCTTCGACGACATCTGGGAACGGAATGAGCTCTCCCCGCGGGACCGTAGCCTAGTCACGGTCGCCAGCCTGGTCACCAGCGGCAGCACCGAACAACTCCGCGGACACCTCGCACGCGCCAGGACCAACGGCCTCACGGAGAACGAACTCAAAGAAGCCATCATCCATCTGGCCTTCTACGCCGGCTGGCCCAAGGCGATGTCCGCAATCACGGTAGCCAAGGAAATCTTCGCTTCCTGAAGTCGCACAATGCTGCGCCAATCAGGTCGCCTTGGTGGATCGAAGGAATCTGCGTGTGATTCGCAGCGCTAAACGGCGCCTCCGAATGTCCGGAAACCGATCGCTTACCGGACACACGCCGATTCGCCCTTGCCCTCCGAGGCTCCTGGGTGGAGCATTGGGGCAGCAAAACGGGTAGATGGAGCTGTGATGGACGCCAGGCAGGCCTAATCGACGTGGTGCTCGAGGTTTCACGTCGCCTGCTCGTCTTCCCCCGATACCGCCGGTCGCGAACACTGGGTCCCGCTGCTGTCAGCGGACAACGATCTATCGGAAGGTAGGTCTCGATGAAGGTCGACTTCGCAGATAAGACCATCGGGGGGTTCAACTACGAGTTCGCCCGTGGAATCTCCACTCAAAATGTCGGGGCTGCTGAGTTCGGAGAGTGCACCGAGACCTTGCATCGCATCAAGAACGGCGACTTCGAGAGCTGGACGGTCGAGTGGACGGCAACGGCCGACGCCGTCGCAGGATACGCCGACAGCATAGCCACGGCCGGGGAACGACAGGCTGCCGCCCGCGCCCATCTGCGGGCCAGCAACTACTACCGCATGGCGGCGTTCTACCTCGCCCATACCGATCCCAGACACCTTAAGCTGTGGCAGAGCAGCCGAGACCACTTCCGTCAGATGACGAAACTGGGTACCAAGGCCATTGACTACGTCGAGATCGACTTCGAAGGCAGCAAACTTCCCGCCTACTACGTCCCTGCACCACAGGAACACGGCCCCACTCTGATCGCGCTTGGCGGGTTCGACTCGACGATGGAGGAGGTCTACTGCTGGATCGGGGCCGTGGCGGCTGAGCACGGATATAACTGTCTGGTGTTCGAGGGGCCGGGCCAATGGGGCGCCCTGATGGCGAACCCGGGGCTCGTGTTCCGACCCGACTACGAGAAGCCGGTGGCCGCTGTGGTCGATTACCTGTACTCCCGCGACGACATCGACCGCGACAGGATTGCACTGATCGGCTACTCCGCAGGCGGCTACTTCGCACCCAGAGCTTCCGCCGGCGAGCCAAGGATCAAGGCTTGCATCGCCAACACCTTGGTCGTTGACTGCGGCGAATCCGCCCGAGCGGGTCTCAAAGGACTCAACAACCCGAAAGTGATCGACGCCCTGTTCGGACTGCTCCAGCGAGTCAGCCCGCCAGCACGGTGGGCATTCCAGCACGCGCAATGGTCCCTTGGCATCGCCGAGCCGCATGACTGGATCGACTTCTACCAGCCCTTCACCCTCCGGGGCCTCGAGCGGAACTTCAAAAACCCCATGCTGTTCCTGTTCGGAGAGGACGACATCAAAGACGCCGCTGCCTCGTCGGCCGCGATCGTCGCCGGCATCCCCGAATTCATCGCGTCGCTGCCGTGCGAGAAATACGTCCACGTCTTCCCGCGAACCCAGGGCGCATCCAGCCATTGCCAGATGGGTGGCCTGACCTACGCCCACGTCGTGATCTTCCAGTGGCTCGATCACGTGTTCAACGCCAGTCCCCGCCCTGCCCGAGATCTTGGCGCGTCGGCTCAAACGGTCATCGATCTCTTCGGGAAATACGGTGGCAAACTTGCCTCAACTCGCACTGAGAAACTCCTACGCTCCGCAACGCTGGTCTAGCCAGGTCTCGCCGGCGCACACGCTCTCTGAAGTAGAGTTGCCGTTGATCATGCCTCCGGTGTCCTCGCACGCGGACGCAAGGGCGGCCCGAAGTTCAAGATGATTGCGACCAAGGTTTCCCAGGCACGGGCGCCTTTCAAGCACGCTACATGAGAAGCCGAGACCGCAGGTGAACGGACCGTCCCATTCGGTAGGTTCTGAAGCAACAGAGCCTAGGCTGGAGATAACGCTCCAACCTCCGGGGCAATTCATCAGATGTCGCGTTGCCGGAACGTGGAAATTGGATCAAACGCTGCGACCTATCCGCGTGGTGAAGGAGCCTTGATCCCCACGTTCGATGGCACGTTCCCCCATACTCCGAGATCCCCGTCATTGTGTATGTAAGTGCGGAGATTGGCGCCGTCCGCGGCGAGCCAGAGCCCCGAGCCGTCTGGCATGACTGCATCAACTATTCCGCTACGGACGTCTCCTTCTGGACGACGCAGTTCCACCTTCAGCCCCACCATCCGATGCCAGTCCGCGGCTGGGTGCAGTTGCTTTTCTGGGCTTACACGTTGCGGCTGCATGGGCTTGCTCCTCTTGGCATTAAAATCATGTGTGTCTGCGTCTGCTCGCGCTTTGAGGGCGTATATTCACCAGCGGACGACCTGCAGGTTTGGAATCACGGCTATCATCTTTCGCCGGGAGCGTGCATCCGGGTTCACGAGGAAGGTTGTCCGGGCGGCAGCCGCCAGGGATAGGTCGCTCGCCGAGTCCGTATAGAAGGTCGCGCAGCTAAATGGGACACCCACTGATTTCAGGCCGCGCAATTTGGCGGGCCCCACATTGTGAGTCGCCCATGTGACCGCGCGGTCATGGAACGCGATCTCGGAAGCCAGAAGCTCGATGTCCGGCAGGCCGACCGAGTCCAGGAAAGCTCGAGCCAACCGTCGCTCCGAGGCGGTCACGATGATCGTCCGATGCCGGGAAGCGGCGTGTCTGCACAACGTGATCGTTTGGCCCACGGCGAATCCTCGTCTGGCGGCGAGCTGCCGCCCCGTCCGGATGGCCAGTTCCGTGTATTCACCATCCGTGAGCCCGTTCAGAGCCAGAGCGACGAGCCTGCGGTTCGTAGTTGCCCTCAGACGGCTTTGCGGGTGGGCGGCGAGGGAAAGAAGGAACAACGGTGCAGCACTGAAGAGGCGCACCGGGTGCCGTGCCAGACGGCGGCTGACGAGGGAAACCATGGTGTCTCCCCTGGTCAGCACGCCGTCAAGGTCGAAGAGGGTGATTTCAGCCATCACTCTTCCGTCACTGATTCGTCTATTGCAGGATGGCGTCGGCTTCGATTTCGACCAGAAGGTCGTCGGCTGCCAGGGCGCCGACCTCGACGACTGCTGTGACGGGACGGATGTCGCCGAAGATTTGACCGTGGACGGCGCCGACGGCGTCGAAGTCTGCAATGTTGGTGAGGTAGACCCTGGTGCGTATGACGTCCGAGAATGATCCGCCTGCCTGGATGAGGGCGGTCTCGATTCGGTTGAAGATTTCGCGGGCCTGGGCGGCGGCGTCGTTTCCGCCGACTGCGCCGCTGCTGGAGCCGGCGGTGGTTCCTGCTACGACGATCTGGTTTCCGACGCGGACCGCGCGGGAGTAGCCGAGGATCGGTTCGCGGGCGGACCCGGATGTGATGTTCTGGCGCTGGTTCATGGGTTCTCCTGATTGTAGGTTTTGCCCGGCTGGTGCAGGGCATGGTCCGGCCGCGCCCCAACAGGGTCGCGGCCGGCGGGAGCCGGTGGCTAGTTGGCGAGGCCGATGGTGACGGCGCCGGCGTTCCAGTTGATCTGGCTGAGCATGCTGGACGGGACACGGAAGACGCGGCCCGGTGCTGCGGGCCACCAAAGCCGCTTTCGGGCGATGACCTCGCCGTTTTGGCGCAGGACTACTTCGGGGAACGGGACGTAGGTATCGCTCCAGAGCAGAAGCCGACGGCGGGGCGGCGCCGGATCGTGTTGGCGCAGCAAGGCTGGCGCTACCCACCTGAACGGAGCGTCGGCCGTCAGACTTAGCGGAGCTCCTCCCGGCCGATCGCCCCGGAGGTAGTTGACAACGTGCTCGGCTACGGCGGCGCCGTCGAGGGCCGCCACGTCGGCGGTATCCACGGGATGCAGCATGTTGCCGATGGCGAAAATGCCGGCCTTGTTTGTCCGCAGGGCGGCGTCCACCAGTGGTGACTTGCTGACCGGGTCAATGTCGACGTCGGCCGCCCGGGCGAGTTCGTTGTCCGGGATCCAGTCGCCGGTGAGGATGACGGTGTCGCAGTCGACGATCCTTCGTTGACCGGTGTCGATGTTCTCGATCTCCACACCTTGTACGTTCGGCTTTCCGATGATCCGGGTGACCCTTGTGCGTGTGGCCACTTTGGTGCCGAAGAACAGTTTTCCGGGTCCGCTGAATAGCCGGTATGCATCCGCTTTCGGGTATTCGGTGGTCATCAGTACCGTCTTGCATTTGACGTGTTTCAGGGTCATCGCTGCCGACCAGCTGACCAGCTCGGCCCCGACAATGACGGCCCGTTTGCCGACCTTGCCGTGCTTGAGGTGAACGATGTTCTGCAGGTGTCCCGTGGTGTAAACGCCTTTGCCACGATCGCCAGGGATCAGGCGGGCGGGACGGGGCCGCTCCCTGGCTCCGGTGGCGAGAATGATCACCTTCGCATCGACGCGCACCCGCCCTTCGGGCATTGTGACGTTGACGGAACGCTCTCCGGCCCAGTCGGTGACCATGGCGTTGGTGAGGATCCTCGCGCCGGCAGCGGTGGCCTGCTCACGCAGAATACGGGCGTATTTAGGCCCGTCGATGAAGTTGCCCATGTCACGGATTCCGTAGCCGGGATGGTCGCTGTGTCGCGGGATGCCGCCAGCGACACTTTCGCGTTCGAGGACGAGGACTTCGCCGCTCACGCGGGGAGCCAATTCGGCTGCGGCGCGCAAGCCGGACGGCCCTGCGCCGATGATCAGGACGGTCGGAGTCAGGACCGTGCCGTTGGTGCTCACTTGGTGGCCTCCACGCTGGCAACTTTTGCTTTCGGACTAACTGGGGTGTTGGCGGTCTGACCGCGGGATTCGAGAAGCTGGCTTACTTCCGCGCCGCAGAAGAATCCCTGGCACCGGCCGTTCTGGGCACGGGTCCGGCGGCGCAGCCCGTCCAGAGTGCACGGCGGGATCGGGGAACTGAAGGTGTCGCGGATTTCCCCGGCGGTGACACGTTCGCAGAAGCACACGATCTTCCCGTATGCAGGATCTTCCGCGATCCTTGCTGCGTCTTGGTAAGGGCGGAGGAAAGCTTCGCCGATGTTGGGCATGTGTGGTGGTTCGGGCAGGTTGTCGCGCTTCACGAGTTCGATGGCGCCCGATGCCCTGAGGAGTTCGTCGACGTACTCGGCCACGGCGATGCCGGAGGTCAGGCCGGTGGAGCGGATGCCGCCGGCGATCGCGTATTGCTGCTCGGTGTCGACCTCGATGAGGTAGTCGGGGTAATCGCTGGCTGCGCGTAGCCCGGCATAAGTGGCCGTTACCTCTTCTTCCAGGAGTTTGGGCATGATCTTCTCGCCCTTGCCCCTCAGGAAGGCGAAGCCGCTCTCGGACGTTCCCGTGTCGGTGCGGTCGGTGAGGTCTTCGGCGGTGGGGCCCAGCATCACGTTGCCGTAAATGGTGGGGCTGACCAGCACGCCTTTGCCCAATGCCGTTGGCACCGGCAGAACGATTTTGTCCACAAGGGGCCGTGCCTGCTTGTCGTACACCAACAGCTCACCGCGTCGGGGGGTCAGGTGGATCCGGTCATAGCCGAAGAGCTGGTCGATCGTGTCCCCGCCCAGCCCGGCGGCGTTGATCACCCAGCGGGCGCTGATCCGGTCGATGCTTGTGTAAAGGTGCGTGACGCCGTCGACCCTCTCGATGCTGGCGACACGGCGTCGGAGCAGGAGTTCCGTCCCCCGCTGCACAGCTTCAGTGGCGAGGGCAAGGTTGGTAGTCCAGGTGCAGATGATGGACTCGTCCGGGACGGAGAGTCCTGCCAGGGCGCCGTCCCCCAGGTGCGGCAGGAGCCGGTAGATTTCCGCCGCGTCGATGATTTCGGTCTTGTCGTATCCGTTTTGCTCGGCCTTGACCTTGAGGCCGGGCAGGGCGTCGCGCTGCTCGTCATCCCATGCCACAAGGATGGCGCCGGTGTGTTCGACCGGGATTCCCGTCTGCTTGGCGTATTCGGAGAGCAAGTGGTACCCCTCGTGCACCATCTTCGACTCAAGGGTTCCGGGCTTCGCGTCGAATCCTGTGTGCAGGATCGCGGTGTTGGCTTTACTCGTCCCGTCCCCTACGTCTTCGCGCGCGTCGAGGAGCGCGACGCTGAGCCGGTACCCGGCCAGTTTCCGTGCGATGGCTGAGCCCACAATGCCGGCGCCGATCACGGCGACATCGTAGGTTTTGTTCTGGGTGTTGCTCATTCGGGTGTTCTCCTTCGTCACCGGGTTGCCTCGACGGCGGTTGCCCATCGCGCGCGGAACTCGGCTGCTTGGTCTGCCGACCACTTCGGTTCATAGACAGTGCTGGGGCTCCAGGGAACGACGGCGTCCCGGAGTGGGAGGGATGGTTCAAGGGCCACTCTGGCCAGGGCTGCCGCGCCCAAGGGCGTAGCGTGCTGGGAGGGGTACACGTCGATTTCAATCTGCATGAGATCGGCGACGGCCTGCATTAGAACACGGCTTTGCGTCAGCCCGCCGTCGGCCCGCAGCCGCTGGAGTGGATGGCCGATGTCCGAAGCGACAAGTAAGCCCAGCTCTGCGACCTGCGCGGCGATACCCTGCAGGACGGCGAGCACGATGTGTTCCGGGCCGGTGGACAGGGTCATTCCTGTGAGGGAGGCTTTGGCTTCCGGACTCCACCAGGGTGCGGCCAGGCCCGCAAAAGCAGGGACGCTGAGCACGCCGCCCGAGTCTGCGGCGGCTACGACGTCGAGCTCTGAAGCTGACTTGATGAAGCCCATTCCTTGGAGCCACCTGACGGCGGAAGCTGCCGTGTACACCTGCCCGTCAAAGCAATAGGTGGGTTTGTCTTTGACAGTCCAGGCGACCGACGCGGCGAGCCCGGCCGTCGAGCGTATTGCCGACGTTCCGGTGTTCGCCAGCAAGAACGCCCCCGTGCCGAAGGTGCACTTCGCTTCGCCGGCGTCGAGGCAATTCTCGGCCAGGAGCGCCGCCTGCTGATCCACAATGAGGCCGCCGACGGCCATGAGGCCTCCGAAGGCACTGGTTGAACCCGCGATCGCGTCGGACGGCAGAATCTTTGGGAGCTTTTCGTCGCCGAGTTCGAACAAATCCAGGAGTTCGTGGTCCCATTCCGTGCTGTCCAGACTGGTCGTCAGCGACCGGCTGGCTGTGCTGACGTCCGTGACGAATTCCCCGGTCAGATGGTGGATGAGCCAGCTGTCCGAGGTGGTCACCACACCGTCCCGGGTGACGTTCTTCCTGATCCACGCCTGTTTGGGGGCGGAGAAATACGGGTCGAGGACGAGCCCGGTGCGGCTTGCGAATTCCACCCGATGGTCTGCGAGGCCTGCGCAGATGCTTTCGGCGCGCCGGTCCTGCCACACGATCATGTTGGATAAAGGCTTGCCGGTCGCCGGGTCCCAGGCCAGGACGGTTTCTCCTTGGTTGGCGATGGTGACGATATCGATCAAGGCACCGGACTGGGCGACGGCGGCCTTACCGGTTTGAAGGACGGAGTCGAGCAGTTCCTGCGGGTCCTGTTCGACGCCGCTGCCGGGTAGGTAATGCGGCCGGACGGTTTGTTCGGCCACCCCCAGTATTTTCCCGCTGCCGTCGACGACGACGGCTTTGGTTCCGGACGTGCCCTGGTCGATGGATAGAACGGTGGTCACTTGCCCTGCGCCCTTTCGGAATGTTTGGCGTCGGCGTCCAACTCGGCATCGATCGAGTGCAGATCGGGCATGGCGAGTCCGGACGGACCGCCGCGTCGGATCAGCAGGAAGACCAGGTAGACAGCGCCGATTGCCACCATGATGGCAACGTACAACCAAGAGTTGATGAAGGATGCATCCCTGAAAACAGAGAGCATGAAGATCAGCCACACGGCTGCGAGGATGATGACTGGCAGCTCGAACTTGCCCAAGGTGAATCCCTTGCTCGGGGGAAGGCTCTTGCGCTTGACGATATACAGAAGGACCGTAGCCGCGTAGATGACTGCGGGCAGCAGGGTAGCGGCACCGAAGAGGCTAAAGAGCGCGTCGGTCTGGAAGGCGAAGAGGCCGAGGATCAGTTCCCCAAGGACGAACATGAGTCCGGTTGCCGCGGTGGGGGTTCCGAAGCGCGGGGACACTTTGCGCCACACGGCGTGGCCCGGGAAGCGGTCGTCGCGGGACATTGCCCACACGAGCCGGACTCCGGTCATGAGAATCACCATGCCGCAGGCAAAGATTGCGATGACGACCATCACCAGCAGCGCAGTGCCTACGACCGGGCCAAGAACACGGTTGATGACGTCGGCAACGGGAGTTCCGGACGCGGCCAGGGTCGCGGGATCGCCAGCCAGCATGGTGATGGCCAGGAGGAAGAAGAAGCCCAGGATGCCCGAAGCGAGCACGGCTTGCCACATGGCGCGGGGCACCACCCGGGCTGGTTCCTTGGTTTCTTCGGCGAGGTTGGCGGCGGATTCGAATCCAACGATCGTGAACGCGCCCAGCAAAGTCCCCATCATCCAAGGCCCCACGTGGAGCAAGGACCCGACGCTGAAGTAATCCTGCGCAGGGAGGGCCCCGGTGGAGAACAGATTGTCCACGTTCAGTTCCTTCGCGACCGCGCCGACGACGATGAGCAGCACGACGAGCAGGATCATGCCGATGAGTTCGGCGGAGACGGCGAAGTTGTTCACCCGCTCTGTCCAGCGCGTGGAAAACGCAACCAACAGTGCTTGCAAGGCCAGCACAATGCTGGTGATCAGCCATGCGTTCGCAGGGGTTCCCTCGTAGCCGAGGAGAACAGGCAGGACCGTTGATGCGATGGTGTAGTCGACCGCGACCACGACAATTGCGAGGAACGTGAAGGAGATCCAGCCCATGATCCAACCTAGTACCGGGTTGGCCAGGCGCGACATCCACTGGTAGGAGTAGCCGGTCACCGGGATACGGGCCGCCAACGAGCCGAAAATGAGCGCGACCATGAGTTGCCCGACCGTGACGATCGGCCAGGTCCAAATGCCCGCAGGACCGGAGCTGTTGAGAACTGCGCCATAGGTGGTGAAGATGCCTGTGGCGATGGAAACGAACGCGAAAGCGACGGCAAAAGAGGCAAATCTGCCCGTGCCGCGCTTCATTTCCTGCTTGTAGCCGTACTCTTCAACGTCGGTGTCCGTGCCTGGCACGAAACTGCCTGCCGGTGGGGGGTTGTGTGTCATTTGGAGCGAATGTCCTTCGATGGGGGCCCGTCAAAGCGTCGTTGCTGGGTTAGGCCGGGCGCGGGGTGTTGGGTCATTGGAATTGGTTGTTCCGTGGTGCCTCATGTTCATGGCGACATGACAGCGGCCGGATGAGGCCTACGAGGCGCTGGAAGCCACGTGCGTTGGAATCGCATCCACGTTTTGTGTGGATTTATGAGGATTCATAAGGAAAAGTATGGATCCGCGAGGGTCTGGCGTCAAGAGGAAATTGTTGTGATCGTCACAATCAGCGAGTTTTTCCTTGTAGCCACTGGCCTCATCATTCAAATCAGCCACGCCGTTGTCCACATAATTCCACGGTCAACCATGGAGGCCGCGACTGCCGGCGACCTCATCAAAGGCCCACGAGCGCCTTCGATCCCCCCCAAGGCGCAGGGCGTTGGGTCGTTTAAGGACAGATACCCCCGCACTATCGCGCGGGGGTATCTTCACAGTGCAATCAGAGCGGGCCCGGACCTGGCCGGATTGGACTGGTTTAGAGTCGATGCCGTGTCGGGCGGGAAACTAACGGGACGCCTCACTGGGGGCGCCGCCCTGGAATACCTCAAGACCGGCGTCTTTCAGAGACTTGATTCGGGTGCTGCTGGCCGTGCTGTCGGTGATTATTCCTTTGATCTCGTCCAGGTCGCAGACGTGGCGGACAGCAATGCGTCCCAGCTTGTCGCCGACCGCCAGAACGTAGGTCTTTGCAGACTTTTCAATCATCAGCTGCTTGATTGCCACATCCTCAGATGAATAGTCGGTCAGACCGGCCCGGATATCCACTCCTCCAGCGCCAAGGAAAGCCCAGTTAGCGTTGAAGCTTCGGACCTGGGCAAGGGCGTCCGGACCGTATGTTGTCATCTCTCCCGCGCGGACACGACCGCCAAGCACATACAGTTCAACATCCGGACGGTCGCTGAGGATGGATCCCACCACCAGACTATTGGTGATGACGATGCCGTGGAACGTTGGGGAAAGTGCCCTCGCCGCGGCTTCTACGGTGGTTCCGACGTCGAGAAAGATCGTGTCGGTATCGCCGACCAGCGCAGCGGCCGCTGCCCCGATCTCGTCCTTCTCTCGCGGATTTTCCATAGAGCGATTAGCCCTGTCGGGTTCGCTCTCCGTCACTTTGACCGGAGGCATAGCCCCACCGTGGATCCGCTTGAGGTCCCCGGACCTCTCCAATGCCATAAGATCCCTGCGCACGGTCTCGCCGGAGACCGACATCATGGCCGCAATGTCGGCGGGTCTCAGGAAGTCCCCCTCGCTCACGAGTTCTAGGATTCTTCGGCGCCTAACCTCGGGCGGTTCCTTCATCGGACTAATCATCGCCTTCAGCGCCTCTGCTCGTTGGTTTTTGCCGGCTAAGCCTGTGCACCGACTGGAGTCACCCTGGCCCACCGGAAGTTGGCATTCAAGTAATTCTGTGTGAATCATACGAATTTGCAACAATTTCCACAACATGCCAACCGAGCGCTTCTGTAGAGTGTCAACCGCGGCCCCCTACGTCAGCCGTCCCGACGGCTCGTGCGACAGGCCGCCATTACAAGGAACCTCCAAGTCGGTCAGCTCCCTTTCACTTATTGCCCCGCTCCGCTGCGTTCCGACCCCTTCCCCAAGGGGGTGTACTTTCATCCATCGACGTAGTTCGAAGGCAAGACGAAAAAGGTCTTCTGAGGCGTAATAGTGGGCATCCGAGGAGGCATAGAGAACGATAGTTACCGGTACCCCTCGGAATATGGGGTCTCATCCGCACTGACCGGGCAACAGCGCACTACGTCGAGGAATACAAAGAAGCGATCGACACACGGGCCGTGCCCGGCGCCTTCGACGCAGCCAACGGGGGACCAGGAGTGCCTGCCAAGACCGGTCTCCAAATCTGATTCAGGCGAGTTAAAGGTGAGTCCGGCGCCAAAAAGTTCAAATGGCTCTGACCAGAATCAATAAACCCGCAGGTCAAAGCCAAGCTGAGAGCCCCCTGTCGGATTCGAACCGACGACCCCCGCTTTACAAGAGCGGTGCTCTGGCCAACTGAGCTAAGGAGGCGCGCCCCGGCGGACCGGGACTGGTGCCCCGGCGGACCGGAGCTGGTGCGCGCGAGCGCTAGATAAGGGTAGCCCAAGACCTCCCGCCCACGGAAATTCCCAGTGGACGGAAGGCCTCGGGCCAGAGAACTACTTCTTCGCTGCGATAGCCGCATTCAAGAGGGTCATGAAGTCCGTCTTGTTATCCCACTGCTTACCGTCGATAAACACCGTCGGAGTGCCGGAGATCCCGATATTCTTCGCCTCTTGGGTGACCACCTTGATGAACGGCCGGTACGTCTTGTTGTCGATGCAGGAGTCGATGTTGGCCGATCCTGCCTGGGTGGCCAACTTCTTGAGGTCGTTGTCCGAAATGCCCGCGCTGCCCTCGGCGGGCTGCTGTGCGTACAGCAGGTCCACGAGCGCCGAGTACTTATCCGGCGAGGTGTTCGCGACACAGGCCGCGGCATTGGCTGCGCGGGACGAGTAGTTGGTGCTGGAGCTGGCGTCGAGGAAGCCGAACGGACGGTACTCCAGGGTGATCTTGCCATCGTTGCGCAACTGGGTCAGCTGCTGGCTGTACGTGGTCTCGAAATTCTTGCAGATCGGGCAAATGAAGTCGATGTAGGCCACAACCTTGACCGGTTTGCCAGCTTCAGCGTCAGCCCCCGGAGCGGTCACCGTGGCGGGCGGGGTGGCCGGGGCGGACGGCAGGGATGCCAGGCTGACGGTGCCGGCGGCCACCTTCGTCACATCGGTGCCCTTCAGCAGCGTCACGCCGCCGTGCACGTTGGCGTTCGCCGGCGTCGGGCCCTGGTCGGCAATAGGGGCGTTGTTCGCAATGTTCTGGGTGACCACGAGGGCGATGACGGCAAGGATCGCCACAACGGCAACCACAATGCCCCATCCGATGAGCAACTTGTTGCGCTTGTCTTTCTTCAGCTGAGCTTCGCGGATTTCGCGGGCCTTTTCGCGGGCCTGGGCGGTGCGCTCTGCCTTGGACAGGCGTGGTTCGTTTGCGGGGCTCATCAGTTCCTCGTGATTTATCGACGGCGTTGGTTATTAGCTATGGCAACGGTGCCAGTTTACGGGAGAAGACTGGCAGCTTTGCTGGGGTCTTCGACTCCAGTCTGAGGAACGAGCAAGTGTCCTTGATGATTCCCGCCGGTAGGGTGGGAGAAGAGTCACAGGCAACCCCAGGGGGCAGCAATGCAAGAACCAGCAAGCGAAAAAATCGACAGCGGACCCGAAGGAAATCAGGCTCCAAAAGCCCGGAAACACGATTTCATGGTGGTCTCCAACCGCCTTCCGGTTGACCGCTACCCCAGCGATGACGGGGAAAACAACGAGGAAGGTTGGCGCCGCTCTCCCGGTGGCCTGGTGACCGCCCTCGCACCGATGATGACAAAGACCGACGGCGCGTGGGTGGGCTGGCACGGCGCCCCGGACGAGGCCCTGGAGCCCTTCAGCCACGACGGCATAGACCTGATTCCCGTGGATCTCAGCACCGACGATGTTGAGCTCTATTACGAAGGGTTCTCCAACGCGACCCTCTGGCCGCTCTACCACGACGTCATTGCCCCGCCGGAGTTCCACCGCACCTGGTGGGACAGCTACCGCCGGGTCAACCAACGGTTCTCCGATGCCGTCATCCAGTACGCGGACCACGGAGCCACCGTGTGGGTGCAGGACTACCAACTCCAGCTCGTGCCGAGCATGCTCCGCCAGGCACGCCCGGACCTGCGGATCGGTTTCTTCAACCACATCCCATTCCCGCCACCGGAAATCTTCGCCCAATTGCCGTGGCGCCAGGCCATCATCGAAGGCCTGCTCGGCGCTGACCTGGTAGGTTTCCAGCGCCCGAGCGACGCGGCAAACTTCATGCGTTCGGCGCGCCGCTTCATCGGTGCGAGCGTCAAGCAGCAACAAGTCCACGTCAAGGGACGGGATGGGCAGATCACCCATATTGCCCGCGCGCAGGCCTTCCCGATTTCCATCGCCGTGGACCACATCAGCGAACTCGCAGGGCGCCCGGACATCATCGAGCGTGCCCGGCAGATCCGCGAGGACCTCGGAAACCCGAAAACGATCCTCCTGGGCGTGGACCGCCTCGACTACACCAAAGGCATCCCCCACCGATTGAAGGCGTTCGAGGAACTCCTCAAGGAAGGCCGGCTCAAGGTGGAGGACGCCACCCTGATCCAGGTGGCCAGTCCCAGCCGCGAGCGCGTGCGGCAGTACAGGCTCCTGCGCGAGGAAATTGAAGGCACGGTGGGCCACATCAACGGCAGCTACGACACCATGCAGAACACGGCCGTGCGCTACCTCCACCACAGCTACCCGGTCGAGGAAATGGTGGCTTTGTACCTCGCGGCCGACGTCATGCTGGTAACGGCATTGCGCGACGGCATGAACCTCGTCGCCAAGGAATACGTCACGGCCCGGACCAACAACACGGGCGCCTTGGTACTCAGTGAATTCACCGGAGCGGCCGATCAGCTCAAGCAAGCGCTCCTCATGAATCCGCACGACATCGACGGACTCAAGAACACCATCATGCGGGCCGTGGAGCTTCCCCCGAACGAATCCCGCCGCCGGATGAAGTCCATGCGGAAACAAATCCTCGACCACGACGTCGATCATTGGTCAGCCGAGTTCCTCTCGGCCCTAGCAGAAACCGTGGTTCGCGATGACTCCTGAAACAGCCGCCACTCCCCCGTTGAGCCTCCAGCCCGAGCTGCTCGACGCCGTCCGCAGGATAGCGGGAACCGACCACCTCCTGGTGGCGATGGACTTTGACGGCACCATCTCCCCGATCGTGGACCACGCCGACGCAGCCCGCCCGCTCGAGCGCTCAGCCGCCGCTTTCGCCGAACTCGCCAAGCTTCCGAGGACGACGACGGCGCTCATCTCGGGGCGCGCATTGGCTAGTCTGCGGGAGGTCGCCTCACCCCCCGAAGCCACGCTGCTGATAGGCAGCCATGGCGCAGAGGCCTGGTTGGGCCCCGGTTCGACGGAACTCCAACTCGACGACGCCCAACGGGAGCTCCTCGCCGAAGTCCGCGAAGTCTTGGCCGGAATCTCGCAGGAAGCTCCGGGGACCGTCCTCGAAGACAAGCCCGCCGGCGTCGTACTCCACACCAGGCGTGCCGCCGACGACGTGGCGGAGGACGCCGTCGCGGCGGCGAGGTCGGTGCTCGAAGGCCTGCCTGGAGTCTTCCTCAAGAACGGCAAACGGGTCCTCGAGACCTCGGTAGTGCACTCCTCCAAGGGCGATGCTGTCGAGTTCCTGCGCCAGGCCACCTCCGCCACCGGGATCCTTTTTGCCGGCGACGACGTGACGGACGAGGACGCGATCGCCAGGCTCGGCTCCAGCGACGTCGGAGTGAAGGTCGGGCTGGATTTCACCCAGGCCGAGTTCCGCGTCGAGGCCCCTGTCCACGTCGCAGAACTCCTGGAGGCCGTGCTTCGCGAGCGTCGCCACAAGGTCTCGGGAGACGGATCTCACATGTGACATTCGTAACATTTAGGCGAATAACCCGGACTGCTGCCATACTCTTGGTTGTGATGTGGCGCACAACTACCGTGCGGCGTCACTCAGTCTCCCTTGCCCGGGCTTAGCCTAGGGCGGGGAGTCCAACTGAATAAACATGAACCATTCACAACGGATCGTCCGGCACGTACCTGCCGGTGAAGGGATTGATAACTGTGGCAACAGTTACTTTTGATAACGCTACGCGTCTGTACCCGGGCACAGATAAGCCCGCCGTCGATAAGCTCAACATCGACATCGCCGATGGCGAATTCCTGGTCCTCGTTGGACCCTCCGGTTGCGGTAAGTCCACCTCCCTGCGCATGCTCGCAGGCCTCGAGGACGTGAACTCCGGCCGCATTCTGATCGGTGACCGCGACGTCACGGACGTCCCGCCGAAGGACCGCGACATCGCGATGGTCTTCCAGAACTACGCTCTGTACCCGCACATGACGGTTGCGGACAACATGGGCTTCGCACTCAAGATCGCCGGCGTTTCCAAGGAAGAGCGCGCCGAGCGTGTCCGCGAAGCAGCCAAGCTTCTTGACCTCGAGCAGTACCTGGACCGCAAGCCGAAGGCACTCTCCGGTGGCCAGCGTCAGCGCGTTGCCATGGGCCGCGCCATCGTCCGCAACCCGCAGGTCTTCCTCATGGATGAGCCCCTTTCCAACTTGGACGCCAAGCTCCGTGTCCAGACCCGTACGCAGATCGCATCCCTGACCCGCCGCCTCGGCGTCACCACGGTCTACGTGACCCACGACCAGGTCGAGGCCATGACCATGGGTGACCGCGTTGCCGTTCTCAAGGACGGCCTGCTGCAGCAGGTCGACACCCCGCGCAACCTGTACGACCGCCCGAAGAACGTCTTCGTTGCCGGCTTCATCGGCTCCCCCGCCATGAACCTGCTCGAACTGCCCGTCGTCGACGGCGGCGTCCAGTTCGGTGGCACCGTGTACCCGGTACCCCACGATGTCCTCGAAGAGGCACACGGCAAGACCGTCACCCTCGGTTCCCGTCCGGAAGACCTCGAGACCGTTGGTGCCGGCGAAGGCCTCGAAGTTGAGGTCGACGTCGTCGAAGAGCTCGGCGCCGACGCCTACGTCTACGGCCACACCACGCTTGACGGCAAGAGCCACGACATCGTGGCCCGCGTCGACGGCCGCCGCCCCCCGATGAAGGGCGAGTCCATCTTCGTTCGTCCGCAGTCCGGCCACGTGCACTTGTTCGACACGAAGTCGGGCCTGCGCCTGGGCGACTGATCCCCACCGGCACCCAAATATCGAAGCGACGGCGGCCCTTCCGAGTGGACGGGCCGCCGTCGTCGTTAACAACAGCCTCCATACGGAAGAATTGACCCCATGACCGAGCAAAGCGGTGCCAAGTGGCATGACGAACCCACCGACTACGCGCAGATCGGCAAACTCCCGCGCACCGAGGCTGCCAGCGCCAACGACACTGCACCACCAGCGAGCGTCATCGGATCCCTCAACATCACCGCCGCGGCGGCCGATCCCGAACTCCTGGACCTGCCCTGGCACATCGCCCTCGAAGACTGGCCCGCAGCGAACCTGGCCGCCCTGCCCCGCGGCATCTCCCGGCACATCGTGCGTTTCGCGCACTTGGCCGGCTCCGTTATCGCCATCAAGGAAACGTCCGAGCACGTTGCCCGGCACGAGTACCACATGCTCCGCAAGCTGGCACGGATGGATGTGCCTTGCGTCGAGCCGGTTGCAGTCATCACCGGTCGGACCACGGTGGACGGGAAGCCGCTGAACCCCGTACTGGTCACCCGCCACCTCAAATTCTCCATGCCATACCGGGCGCTCTTCTCCCAGATGCTGCGGCGGGACACCCTGACGAGGCTAATCGATGCCCAGGCGCTGCTGCTGGTGCGCCTGCACCTGATCGGTTTTTACTGGGGCGACGTCTCCTTGTCCAACACCTTGTTCCGTCGCGACGCCGGCGCCTTCGCCGCGTACCTCGTGGACGCCGAGACCGGTGAGCTGTACCCCGATCTGTCGGTGGGCCAGCGCGAATACGATCTGGAGATCGCGCGCGTCAACATCGCCGGGGAACTCATGGACCTGCTCGAAGGCGGACTGATCGAAGAGAAGGTGGACCCGGTGGCGACGTCGGAGCTCATCATGGACTCGTACCGCAGGCTCTGGACCGAGCTTACCGAGAAGGAATCGTTCGAACTCGGCGAGCGCTGGCGCGTGGGGGCGCGCATCCGCCGCCTCAACGAACTGGGCTTCGACGTCGAGGAATATGCCATCAAGACCACCGCGGACGGCTCCACCATCCAGCTGCAGCCCAAGGTCGTCGACGCCGGCCACCACCAGCGGCGGCTGCTCCGCCTCACTGGCCTGGATGCCCAGGAGAACCAGGCCCGCCGGCTGCTCAACGACATGGATTCGTTCCGGGCGGACAACAATCCGGACATGGACGAAGAAATAAGCGCCCACACCTGGGTCAGCCAGATCTTCGAGCCCATCGTCCGGTCCATCCCGCGCGACCTCGCCGGCAAGCTTGAGCCGGCGGAAGTGGTCCACGAAGTCCTCGAGCACCGCTGGTACATGAGCCAGAAGCAGGACAGCCACATCCCCTTGGCGGAAGCCGTGCAGTCTTACCTGGATACCATCCTGCGCCACCGGCGTGACGAGGCTGCCATCATGCTCAACCCGGACACTGCGATGCTCAAGATCCTGGAAGCCGAAACCGAGGAATCCCGGTACGACGAGGACGAATACCCGGATTCGGACGACTAACGCGGAGGTTTAGGGGTCCAGCGTCTGCGCGAGTCCCTTGAGTACGGGTTCGCGTCCGAGCTCGATGTGGGAGTACGCCAGCGTGTAGGCGAGGTCGGCCTTGCCGCCGAGGATGGCGTTGCATAGTTCCATGTGCTCGTCGCGCTGGAGTTCGTTGCTGCGGTTGTGGGCGAGCCCGAAGATCCAGCGCATCCGGCCGAACAACGGTTTGACCGACTCGATGAGCAGCCGGTTGCCGGACAGCCGGACGATTTCGGCGTGGAACGCCGCACTGAGGCGTACGACGTCGTCGGTCCGGTCGTCGTCGATCGCTTGCCTCGTGTCGTCGAGGAGTTCCTGCAGGCGGCCGCCCGGTTCGCCCGCGGCGACGCGGACGGCCGCCATGCGGGCGGCGAACGTTTCCAGGCAGAGCCGCACGTCGAAGAGTTCATTCACGTCGGTGAGCGTCAATTGGCGGACCACTGCGCCCCGGCGGGGGAAGGTTTCCACGAAGCCGTCCTGCTCGAGGCGTTGGATGGCTTCGCGCACGGGAATTCGTGAAACGTTGTAGAGCTCGGAGAGCTCCCGTTCGCGCAGCCGCACGCCCTGCTCGTATCTCCCCGCCACGATTCCCTCAAGAACCAGCTGGTAGACCTGTTCGGCCCGGGCTTCGTCGTCGCGGGCTGTCAGCGTTTCGGACATCGCTTTCGGCCACCCTTCCCTTCCCCGTCGTCTTGCATTCCACCCGAGCATACACGGGCGGAAATAGTGCTTTTTGGTATTCCAGATAACGCAATATTTGTGATTTACATCGCCCCAAACCTGCTCTAATCTATTTTTGGTATACAAAAAAGCCCAGGGTCTACTCTCTGTCAACCAGCGCCGGGGCGGGTTCGCCCTTGGCCCCGGCCTGCCACCACGCAGGTCTGGAATCCGCAGCCCTCGCTGGTGTGCAATAGATCCAATATCAAAGGAGCAATACATTGAACACCTTGATTCGCGCCGTCCGCCCCTGGGGACAAGCATTGAGCGACGTCCTCGTCACGGACGGCAAGATCACCGGCGTCGAACCCCACGACCCGGCGCGGACAGCGGCGGGCGACGTCACCGTCGTCGAAGGCCGCGGCCGTCTTCTCGTGCCGTCGTTCTCGGACGTCCATGTGCACCTGGACTCGACCCGCATCGGCCTGCCGTTCCGCGAACACACCGGCGGCCCGGGCGTATGGACCATGATGATGAACGACCGGCAGAACTGGCGCAACGCCGAAGTTCCGCTGCAGGAACGCGTCAACGACACCCTCGGTCGGATGATCGCGCGCGGCACCACCCGCGTCCGTTCGTATGCCCAGATCGACGTCGATTGCCGCCTTGAGCGTTTCGACGCCGTGATGGCCGCCAAGGAGCAGTTCAAAGGCCAGGCCGACGTCGACATCATCGCGTTCCCGCAGGCCGGACTCCTCCTCGAAGAGGGCACCGTGCCCCTCATGGACCAGGCTCTCAAGGCCGGCGCCAATGTGATGGGCGGCATCGACCCCTGCAGCCTGGACCGCGATCCGGCCCGGCATCTGGACATCGTCTTCGGACTGGCCGAAAAGTACCAGGTCCCCATCGATATCCACCTCCATGAGCCCGGCGAACTCGGCGTGTTCAGCACGGACCTGGTGCTTGAGCGCACCCGCGCGCTGGGGATGCAGGGCAAGGTCACCATGTCCCACGCGTACCAGCTGGGCAGCATCTCCGAGGCCACCACGCGCCGCCTCATCGACGAGTTCGCCGAACTGGACATCTCGATGGCGTCCGTGGCGCCGGGTTCCGCCGGGGTGGCGGGCCAGCTGCCCATCCCGATGCTCGCCGAAGCCGGAGTCCGGATGGGCTTGGGCGAGGACGGCCAGCGCGACTACTGGTCCCCCTACGGCAACACGGACATGCTCGACCGCACATGGCAGCTCGCTTTCACCCACGGCTTCCGCAAGGACGAGCTCATCGAGCACTGCCTCGCGATCGCCACGGTAGGTGGCGCAAGTATCCTCGACCCGTCCGCCACCCGCCTGAAGGGCACGGCACACCGCCCGGGCGTCGAGGTCGGCGACCCTGCGGAACTCCTGCTGCTCGACGGCGAAACGGTGGCCTCCGCCGTCATGGACCGCGGCACCGACCGCACAGTGATCCACCGCGGCAAGGTCGTGGCGGATCAGCTCGAGCTCGTCTAATTCCGCACAAAAAGTGGCCGTTCCCTCGCGGAGGGACCGGCCACTTTCTTGGTTTAACGCCCGACGGCGGCGGGCTCGCCACGGCGCTCCGCCTCGGCGGCTGCCAGCCTCACGGCGGGCCCGCGCACGGCGAGGAAACCGGCAAGCGCAAGGAACACCGCCTCCGCCGCCAAGGCCCAAAACGGAACGTCCCAGCCACCGGACCACTCATGCAGGAATCCCGCGCCCAAGGGCCCCAGGGAGGCCAGCGCGAAACCCAAACCCTGGCTCATGGCGGAAAGGCTCCCAGCGCTCTCCGGCCCTGCCGACCGGATGACCACCAACGCCATTCCCAGCCCGAAGCCGGCGCTCTGGACGATCCCCAACAGGCCGACCATCAGGAACTGCAAAGCTGCGGGCGCCGTCAAGACGCCTATCAAAGCCGCGGCCACGAACAACCCCAAGCCCGGAGCCATGAACTTCAGGACCGCTCGACGCCCCGCGAGGACGGGAGCCAGCAAGCTTGCGGGCAGCCCGGCGATGCTGAACCAGGCCAAGAGCCCGGCCGCGTCCGCCGCGGTCTGGCCCTTCGACACCAGGAACACAGCCAACCACGAGGTAATGGCGAAATACAGCATGGCTTGCAGCCCGAAGAAAGCGGTCACAGCCCAGGCCGTCCCCTGCTTTCGCAGCCGAATGGCGACGGCCTCGCCCGTGGCGCCACCCGCCGTCGTCGTCTCCTGTAAACCAGCGTCCGACGCCGGTCCGCCGCTTCCAGCGGTCCCGCCGGTCCCGCTGGGGCGCCCTGGTGTTTGATCTGCGCGGCGGATCAACGCGGCCGCGAGCACGGCGGGGACGGCCCAGACGGCCAGTGCCCAGGCGAGGCTTCCGCCGAGCGCTTGCTGCAGCGGCTGGACGAGCCCTGCGCCGAGCGCCGCGCCCAGACCGAAGCCCATCGTGCACAGCCCCGTCCACCAGCCGGTACCGCGGTTTGCTTTGACGATCTGTGGCACGAGCACGCTGGCGGTCATGATGGATGCCCCTGCCAGGAACGTTCCGGGCAACAACAGCCCGGGCACGAATACGCGGACGATCAGCGCGGCGGCAAGTACCAGAAGCGCCGCAGCCACGGCCCTGCCAGTGCCCAGGCGACGGGCCAGCCACGGACCGCAGGGAGCTGAGACGCCGAAAGCAAGTACAGGCAAGGCACCGAGCAGCGGCAGCAGTCGCGCGTCGAGTCCGAAGCCTGCCTGCAGCTGACCCATGGTGCCGGCGACCGCCGTAATGGCTGGACGGAGGTTGATGGAGACAAGCGCCAGTGCAACGAGTACCCCGGCGGTCCGTCGAGCAGCGTACGCGGAAGTACGGTGGCGCTGGCTTGCTTGTCCCATTGGTCGTCTCCCGGAATCTAGTTTGGTATACCAAATAAGATTAGGGGCATTGCTTGGTAAAGTAAATCGGCATGGGTCTAGGGCATGAGATCTTCACGATCAGATTTGGAATACCAAAGCTTTAAATGGCCTTGCCGGGGTTGAAGATTCCGGCAGGGTCGAAAAGCTCCTTGATGCGCCACTGCAACTCGCGGATGGGTGCGGGCTGCTCAAGGCCAAGCCAGCGCAGCTTGTACTGACCTACCCCGTGCTCTCCGGTGATGGTTCCACCCATCTCCAGCGCGGCATCGATGGAGTCGTCCAAGGCCTTGTTGAGGCGGGACATTGCATCGGCGTCCACTTCCATGTCCACACGGTCCACCCAGAAGGTCGGGTGCAGGTTGCCGTCGCCGGCGTGGGCCACCACCTTGAGCTGGACATCGTGGGTGACGGCCATGGCTTCGAGCGCGGCCACGTAGTCGACAAGCCGGGACCTGGGAACGGCGACGTCCTCCCCTACCCGGTATTCGTTGTCCACTTCGTCGCCGCGGCTTGAGCGGCGCATCTCGATGAGTCGCTCGGCTTCCGCGTTCGATTCCGCCGTCACCGAGGCGCCGCCCGCTGCAAGCACCTCCCGCACGAGCGTTGCTTCCGCGGCAGCTCCGAAACCGTCTGTCTGGATCAGGAGAAGCGCCTGCCCGCGTTCTCCGAGGTCCGAGCCGTACAGTTCATCGAGCTGGGCCAGCGTACCGGCGTCGAGCATTTCCATGATGGCGGGCTGGACGCGTGCCTTTCCGACCGCCAGGACGCCCGCGGCGGCACCGCGGAAGTCCGGGTAGAACGCCGCCACGGTCTGTACGTCGCGGGGAAGGTAGCGCAAGCGCACCGTCACGCCCACCACGATGCCCAAGGTGCCCTCCGAACCCACAAACAGTGCCGTGAGATCGTATCCGGCCACGCCTTTGAACGTCTGGTGTCCTGTGTGGATGAGCGAGCCGTCGGCCAGGACGACGTCGAGCGCCAGCACCGAGTCTCTGGTCACGCCGTACTTGGCGCAGCGCAGGCCGCCGGCGTTCGTGGCCACATTGCCGCCGATCGTGGACATCTTGTAGCTCGCAGGGTCCGGAGCGTACATCAGGCCATGTTCAGCCGCCGCGGCGTTCAGATCCGCGTTAACCACGCCAGGTTCGACGACGGCGGTCTCGTCGTCGGCGTTGAGCTGCAGGATCCGGTTCATGCGTTCCAAGCTGAGCACGATGCACCCTTGGCTGGCATGGGCACCACCGGAAACCCCGGTGCCGGCGCCGCGTGCAACAATCGGAACCCCGTACTTGGCGCAACAGCGCACCACGTGCTGCACGTCATCCACGGACTCGGCGAACACCACAGCCAAGGGCAACTGCAGGTCCAGGACCGGTCCTTGGTCTGCCGCGTAGCTCGTTCGTGTCTCTTCGTCGATGGCGACTTGTTCCTGCGTGAGCGCGGCCACCAGTTCATCGATGAATCCGCCGGGGCCTTGGCTCTGCCGGGTCGGCCCTGCAGGAGTGATGCGGCGGGCCATGACGATTTCCAATCTGGTTTTATCCTGCGGATACGGCCGGCTGGCACCTGTGTATTCAAAGCCATGCCGGGCGTAGAAGGCCTTGGCGCGGGCGTTGTCCTCGTGGACACCCAGTTCGATCAGGGCCGCGCCGAGCTCGGTGCCGGCGACTGAGCATGCCTCGTCGAGCAACTGGTCTGCCAGGCCCAGACCCCTGTGTTCGGGCGCCACGTAGACGCTGATCAGCATCGCTTGCTGAGCCTGGGAAGGATCCTGTGGCTGCTTGAGGACGACGCGCATGAGTCCACTGATCCGGCTGCCATCTGTCCCGTCATCCGCCACGAGCGTGATGCTCGAGTCACCCGACATCGTGGCTGCTCGCTCCTGCCACTGAGTATCGGTCTGGCGCCGTGCTGCCGCTAAGCTCTCCACGTAAGCCATCGGGGTGTCCGACAGCATCTCCAACCGGACGTCGCGAAGCAAACGCCAGTCGGCAGCTTGGAGCCGACGGATTCTATTCACTTGCGCCGCCCATGAACCGGACGTAGCGCTCAAGAACTCCAGGCCAGTCGGCAGCGTAGTTTGCACGGGTTTGCGCGGGGTGTTCGGCACCTTCCCAGCCGTCGTGCACCAGACGGACCTCTGTACCTCCGTCAACCGCCCGGAAGGCTAGTCGGAGTTCAGTGGACCACATCGCGGTGCTGCCCAGATACCAACTCGCGTGGAAGGACAACGGCGGCTGCCAATCGTCGATGGTCCCCCGTATCGAGGTACGCCCGTCGTCCGCTGTCTCGAGGATCAAATTCTCCTCGAATTCAACGTGCGAGCCCGCCCCGTAGACGCTGTGGTCCTCCATCGGCCACCAGAGGTGCGGGTGATCGGTGAAGCCCATGAAAGCATGCGCCACCGGAGAAGGCACGACGACGGTGCACACCACCGGGTCCAGCTCGCCGGATTGCTCCGGCTGGGGTTCGGAGTCCGGCGCGAGGTGACTAAAGAGGCTCTCCATGTGCACCAACTTTACCGCCGGGATAAGAGCCCCGCCTCCGGCCCCTCCCAAACGCCCGCTCACCTATGACGGCTCCGGGCCGGACGCCCGCTCACATATGACGGGTCCGGGCCGGACGCCCGCTCACATATAACGGGTCCGGGCCGGACGCCCGCTCACCTGTCCAGGCTTCCGGGCGGACTTATGTGAGCCGGCGTTGGTCGGAACCGGGCGTATATGTGAGCGGGGGTTGGTGGAAACCGCCCGATATGTGAGCCGGCGTTGGTCGAAACCGGGCCATATGTGAGCGGGGGTTTGATCCGCCGAACCCTCGCTCACGTATGGCGGGTCCGGTCCGGACGCCCGCTCACTTATAACGGATCCGGGCCGGACGCCCGCTCACGTATGGCGGGTCCGGGCCGGACACGCGCTCACTTCGGGTGGGGCGGGGGTCCGGGGG